>NZ_JADEXN010000066.1 GCF_015207075.1 Zarconia navalis LEGE 11467 | reverse complement strand
CCAACCATCCCGCCCCATCGAGTCCCCCAGTTCCGGTCGGAATAAATTCATCGATCGCTTCTCCGGTTCGACCGTCAAAGCGGAAGACGCTACCGGCAACGGTAATTCCCTTACCAGTGGAGTTACTGCTGACATAAAGATTGCCATCGGGGCCGAAGATCGGCTGCACGGGGCTGTCGATATCCAAGACGAACGGCTCGATCCGATCGGTTTCAAAATTGTAGCGATCGATGGAGTTTGCTCCAAAGTTGGCAATATAGAGATTGCCATCGGGTCCGAACGCAATTCCTCCAGGAAATGTACCGGGGTCTAGGGTTGCGAGGGTTTCTAAAGTTGATGCTGTCGGGTCGAAACGTAGCAGACTGTTCGTAAACGTGCTGGTGAAATAGAAGTTATCGTCCGGTCCAAATCGAACCCCAAACGGAGCATTAAGAAAGGTCGGGTTGTTGGGATTGGGAACGAATTCTTCTAGGAACGCACCGGTTGCACCGTCATATTGATTGACGCTATCGTTGCCGGTATTACTGACATATAGATTTGCATCCAGACCGAAGGTCAAATCCTGGGGGAAGAACAAGTTGCCGCTACCGGAGGAGACAAATTCATCAATAAAGTTCCCTGTTTGGTTGTCGTACCGCAGGACGCTATTGGTAAGGAAACTAATGACATAAAGATTGTTGTCATCCGGACCGAACGTCAGGGAAACAGGACCATCGAGACCCCCCGAACCCTCCGGGACAAATGTATCGATAAACGCTCCCGTGTCACCATCGAAGCGCAGCACTGAGTCGTTATTAAAACTGCTGACATAAAGCTCGACGGCATCGGCTTGAGTTGCCCCCATAACAAGTCCGGTAACCGTGGCGATCGCAAGGGTAAAAGGCTTTAGTACTCGCATACTTTTTCTCCAAACGAGTTTTAACCTATAAAACCACGAAACTGTCAACCCGAGTATAAATACTTGGTAAGGATTTTATATATTGAGGGTGATGCTCTGTTGGCGCAGCCACCCTTTTGGGGCTAGGAGACGCTTTGCGAAGGCTGTTCTCGGCTTGTCTTAGTAGGGTTGCCAGACCCACTGGGTAACGAATGAGCGACAAAAACCGATCGAACGATATTCTAAAACTTGACAAAATCCTACCGCGCCTCATCTGTCTCATTCCTGTTACGATCGCGACTGTTGCTTTAGTAAATATTGATGAATTCGATTGCTTCCGTTCCATCAAATTTAATTGTTTTAGGATTTCGCGCCCTTTCCGATCCTCTCCGACTTCAGGTCTTGGAACTCCTGCGCCAAGAAGAACTCTGCGTGTGTGACTTGTGCGATCGCCTCGAAACCGCACAATCAAAGCTATCGTTCCACCTCAAAGTCCTCAAAGAAGCCGAACTCGTTCGCCCTCGCCAAGAAGGACGCTGGGTTTACTACAGCCTCAATTTACCCCAACTCGTCGCCTTGGAGCAATATCTTTCGGACTATCGGCGTTTGAGTCCCATGCTACCGGCACGATCGTGCGACTCGCAGTCTTAACCCATCAAATTGAGTCAAACGATTGGCAAATCGATCGCGATCGATTAGACTGCCTTTAAGCTTACATATCAATTTTTTTTGAAATGTTAGAGTAATTCGATGTCATTAAGTATCGTGCAACCGGTGCGAACCCACCCCGAACCCATCCGGTGGAGGGGAACCGAATCTAATGCTATGGAGATTGAGCCGCTCTCAAGTCTTGGGAAGGGCTGGGAGTAGGTCGATCGTTATTAATAACAGCGATCGAACTTCTACAAATCGAAAATCTCCCCAAAACTTATTACTCATTACTTATCACTTATCACTTATCACTTATCACTTACTTCAAATGACTACAAATCCCCAAGCCGTCAAAGCTGGAGGCAGACTGAATATCTTTGAAAAATACCTCACAGTTTGGGTATTCTTCTGTATTATTATTGGCATTGGACTCGGAAAACTTATCCCCGGTATCGCCCAGACACTCGATAGTCTGAGTGTTTACAACGTCTCGATTCCCATTGCCATTTGTCTCTTTTTCATGATGTATCCCATCATGGTAAAAATTGACTTTTCTCAAACCGTAAAAGCCGCCCGCACCCCCAAACCCGTTATTCTCACCTTGGTCATCAATTGGCTGATTAAGCCCTTCGCCATGGTTGCTTTTGCTCGGTTCTTTTTAGGTCACTTATTTCGTCCGTTACTTGATGCTACCGAAATCGTTCGCGGTGTCGAAATTGCCCTTGCCGACTCCTACATTGCCGGAGCAATTTTACTCGGTATTGCCCCCTGTACGGCGATGGTACTGATGTGGGGATATCTTTCCTACAGCAATCAGGGACATACCTTAGTGATGGTTGCCGTCAATTCTCTGGCAATGCTCTTTTTATACGCACCATTGGGGAAATGGTTGCTATCGGCAAATAACCTCATCGTTCCCTGGCAAACCATCGTCCTTTCGGTTCTTATTTACGTCGGTTTGCCACTGATTGCGGGAACTTACAGCCGTTATTGGATCTTAAAACATAAAGGTAAAAAATGGTTTGAGGATAAGTTTTTGAACTATCTTAGTCCCATTTCGATCGCCGCTTTACTGATTACCTTGGTTTTGCTCTTTGCTTTTAAAGGAGAACTCATTGTTAACAATCCCCTGCATATTTTCCTGATTGCCATTCCTCTCTTTCTCCAAACCAATTTTATTTTTCTGATAACCTACGTTGCCGCTCTCAAACTGAAACTCAGTTACGAAGATGCTGCCCCCGCTTCTCTCATTGGAGCGAGCAATCATTTTGAAGTAGCGATCGCCACCGCAGTGATGCTGTTTGGTTTAAATTCCGGTGCGGCACTTGCCACTGTCGTCGGGGTACTGATCGAAGTTCCGGTAATGCTCGCACTGGTAGGATTTTGCCAGAAAACAGCGTTTTGGTTCCCCCGAGAATCGGAGAAAGCCACATTACTCGATCCCCGCTGCGTCAGTTCCTATAAATAGCGCTAAAGCAAGCCGTTCTAATCCGTTCTAAGATCGGAATTTAAGGTCGATCTCGAGGGTTTAACTGCCCGCCTTCTCCCCGATCGAAAACTTCCATCTCTGACAAACCCATCATGAAAAAAATCATCTTTGTCTGCAAAAGAAACTCCTGCCGATCGCAAATGGCAGAAGGGTTTGCCCGTCAATTCGGCATGGGTAAAATCCAAGTTGCCAGCGCTGGATTAGAAGACTCCCGCGTGCATCCCACGGCGATCGAAGTGATGGCAGAAATGGGTATCGATATTACCAAACAAACCTCCAACCCCTTAAGCCAGTTTCGAGCCACTGACTACGACGGGGTCATTTCCCTCTGCGGCTGTGGCACGAACCTACCCGCAGCCTGGGTCTCGAGAGAAGTCTTTGAAGATTGGTTCCTCGACGATCCCGACGGGCAGCCGCTGTCTACCTTTCGCCGAGTTCGCGATGAGATTCAAGAGAAGGTGATGCAGTTAATCGACCAATTGTCCTGAATCGATTTCGCTCCCTCAGAGCCACCCATTCCCCCTTGTTTTATCTGGCGGTTGTTAAGATACCGGCACCGATCGCAGCAGTGCCTCGACGATCGCATGGGCTTTGCGTCCCCCCGTGGGAATAATGCGATGAGCCAAGACGTGGGGGGCGAGAAACTTGACATCATCGGGAATCGCGTAGTCTCGTCCTTCAAGGAAGGCCAAGGCTTGGGTCGATCTTTGCAAAGCGACTGCTCCCCGAGGACTCACCCCCAAAGTAATGTCATCCCGCTCTCGGGTACCGCGCACCAAATTGACAATATACTGCTGCAAAGATGTTTCCAGCTTCACCTGGCTGCATTTTCGGCGCAGTTCGCTCACTTGCTCTAAGGTAATGCAGGGTTCTAGCTCGGCAAATGCAACCCCAGCATCGAGACGTTGGAGCATTTGCAGTTCTTCCGACTCCGTGGGATACCCCAGAGATAAGGACAAGGTAAAGCGATCCATTTGCGCTTCGGGGAGGGGAAACGTTCCTTGATATTCGATCGGGTTTTGGGTGGCAATAACGAAAAAGGGCGGTTCGACAATCCGAGAAACCCCATCCACCGTCACTTGCTGCTCTTCCATCACCTCGAGCAATGCCGACTGGGTGCGGGGCGTGGCGCGGTTAATTTCGTCGGCGAGCAGCACGTTGGCAAATACCGGACCGGGCAAGAATTCAAATTCTCCCGTGCGGGGGTTCCAAATATTGGTTCCGGTGATATCCGTTGGTAGTAAATCCGGGGTGCACTGAATGCGTTGAAACTTACCGGAAACAGAACGGGCGAGGGATTTAGCCAGCAGGGTTTTTCCCACCCCCGGTACATCTTCGAGCAATGCGTGTCCCCCAGAAAGTAGAGCAACGATGACCAGACGAATGGCATCGGTTTTGCCAACGATGGTCTGTGCGAGATTTTGTAGTAGCCGTTCGACGTGGGGAGAACTCATAGTGACGATCTTGGTAGATGTTCTGACGGGGAACAGAGAATGAAAAGCCAAATCCGAATCTAGGTTTAAAAAAATGCTCGATGAGATGTACAAATATACGAGGGCTTTCAGGTTCCTGGATTGTCTCGCAAGTCTGGTCGATGTCGAACGATCGAATTTAAACCGACTTCGATTTCAAACCCGGAGATACGGGGAAAGAGTCAGCCTAGGATGCCAGTTCCGACTTTGCCCGATCGCAATCTTTCTGAATCTGAGCTTTAAGAGCATCGAGGGACTCAAATTTTTGCTCGGGGCGTAAAAAGTCTTGGAGGTGGACGGTGACGGTTTGACCGTACAAGTCTTGCGACCACTCTAACAAATGAACTTCAACGGTGGGACGCTCGCCTTTGACGGTGGGACGACAACCGATATTCATCACCCCTGGGTGACCCGTCACATTGGGAGTGTCTACCCGAACGCTATAAACTCCCCAGCGGGGTAAATATTTTTCCACGGGGATATTGAGGTTCGCCGTTGGAAATCCCAAGGTGCGTCCCAACTGCTGTCCTTTTTCTACGGTTCCCGTCAAGCGATAAGCGTATCCCAAGAGTCGGTTGGCGCGAGAGATACGACCTTCGCTCAATGAAGCGCGGATACTCGAACTGCTGATACGCTCGCCGGCTTGCATTTCCAAGGAGACAATATTGGTGACGATGCCATAGTTGGCGGCGATGGCTTGTAAATCAGTTGCCGTTCCCACCCGTTGGCATCCGAAGCGAAAATCTTGCCCCACGCTCACTTGTCGGGCGTTGAGTTGACGGACTAAAATTTCTTCGACGAAGGCTTGGGGACTCAACTGAGCGAGTTGACCGTCAAAGGGTAACAGCACCAGCCAATCAACTCCCAAAGCTCGAATTCGGTCTTCTTTCTCGTCGAGGGTGGTTAAATAAGTTCGAGGCTGTCGGCTAAAAAATTCTTGGGGATGGGGGTTGAACGTCACCACCGCAGTACAAATTTTACCGAAATTTCGATCGCGGGGGCGCTCTTGGGTCAATTGAAGCGGCAACTCCGTCTCACTTCCCAATATTGGCAAGGAAGGCGAGGAATTTGGGTTAGGCGGGGTTTCTGGGGCGATGGTCGCCGAAGCACTGGAAAAAACCCGATCGATGACTTGTTGGTGACCTCGATGCACCCCATCGAAGTTTCCCAAGGCTACAGATGTTGGCATCAGTGCCGTTGTTGAATAAGATGTTACCCACACTGGTTGCAGATCGGATTGGGTCGTTATTTAACATTGAGCTGACGGTCGAGCGATCGATCTCGAAGCGGCACGCAAGCAAAAGTGAAGTCTGCCGACTCCCGACGGCCTGTCGCGAACTCCATTCTCGGTCGGTTCTTTGAAGATGTGACGGTCGGTGTCACTTACGCCGACACTTGAGCTTCGACCTCGCTGTCGGACAAGGACGCCTCTGTTGGGGGAACGATGACGATCGATTCTCCTTCTCGGGCCATCATACTATTGGGAAATTTCTGTTTGACTTGCTCGCCAACCCGATCTAGAAAGTCGTCGTTGTGCAAAGGATCGTGATGGAAGATGACGAGAGTTTTCACCCCGGCGGCAATGGCGGCTTTGACGGCTTCTTGCCAAGTTGAATGTCCCCACCCGACTTTTCCAGATGAGGGGGAGTTGTATTCTTCGTCGGTGTAGGTCGCATCGTAAATCATGACATCAGCTTGATGGGCCAGCTTTTGCACGTTTTCATCGAGGCGATCGGAAAAATGTTCGGTATCGGTAATATAGGCAACGGCATGACCCTGCCAGTTAATCCGGTAACCGACGGATTCTCCGGGATGATTGAGCAGAGCATTTTCGACCTTAACATCTCCCAGAAGAACGGTTTGTCCCACCTCGATGTCGTTAAAGTCGAGCTGAGCACCCATAATTTGCAATGGGACGGGGAAATTAGGGTGCAACATCTGGTCGTTCAGGCGCTGCTTGATCGTCGCTCCGTTGGGCGCGATCGCACCGTAGACGTGAAATTTATTCCCTTTGATAAAAGCCGGGGTAAAGAAGGGAAAGCCTTGGATATGATCCCAGTGGGAGTGGGTGAAGAACATATAAGCTTCGACGGGCATTTGAGAGAGGAGCTGTTGCCCCAATACCCGCAAACCCGTACCACCGTCAAAAATCAGGCGCTTGTCTCCCACCCGAATTTCAACGCAGGGGGTGTTGCCACCGTATCGTACTGTTTCTGGTCCAGGACAGGCAATACTTCCTCTGACGCCCCAGAAGTGAACCGTAAATTGGTCTTGCATGCTAGACATGGGTGTTTCTCGCAGGATTTGCGCGCTTCGGCTCATGAGTCAGATCTGACATTTCTATCACTTCAAGTCTATGCCATTCAATCTATAACACGTGAGTTCGCACAATGCTCGCAAACGATAGGTTTGCCTAGAACTGCTGCGATCGGAAACTTCTAAAACGACGCACCACTCACCTGACTCGATCGCTTCGCGTTGGTTGGTCTAGACCGGATTGCGAGTCTAGGATATACGAGACTCGCTCAACGAGCGTCAACCCTTGCGATCGAGAGCTTTAACGCTCTCGATCTCTTCAAGCAATTGGGAACAATTGAGGGCGTTTGGAGAGCATCGAGAGGCTCGGGTTAGCTGAATCTCTGGTTGCCGAGCGGCTAACCCGCGAGTGGGCTTGCTTATTTTTCTACCAGCACAACAGCTTCGAGAGCGAAGCCGCCAGTTGCGATGCCCCAGGAATCGGCTCGGAGGAAATGGCACTCCATTTGGCTCGATACTTGCGGTTTGGTGTTGAAAGTAGACCCTGAAACCTTAGAAGCGTAGATTAAGCAAAACTGTATTTTTGACTATGATAACCCCTATTTTGCTGGAGAGAAAAGCAAACCTCTATCTAAGATCGCGCACTCGCACCCCTTGTTCGATCGCCCATGGCTGCAAAGCCCTCGAACTTTTTGCCGAAAAGCTCGCCGGGAACATCGAAAACACTCGAGACCGACCGGTTGGAACCTCAGCGGTATTTTACCCCAACGGTCGCGCATTTGCCTTTCTCAAGATTCGTCTTCTGCATCGACTTGTTTGAGATGAATGTGTTTGCGTCCCAAGGTAATCACAAACTCATCCCCAGGATTGAGACCCATCTGTTTGGTATATGCCGAACCAATCAGCAAGTTTCCGTTCGATTGGACGCTGATTCGATAGCTGGCACTGCGCCCACCTCGTCCGTTACTGGCTTGCTTGCTGTCGAGTTGAATTCCTTCTGCATCGATAAGAGCGTTTAGGAACTTCATCATGTTGACTCGTTCTACACCATTTTTGGTCATGGTGGAGTAACCGCATTGTCTGGCTTTTTCTTCTTTGCTGAGATTTCCTAGGTCTTTGACTTTCTTGAGCAAGTCTTCTCCCGTCAGCGGTGCCATTGTTTTCATTACGTTCTTCAACTTGAGGCTAAAACAACAATGTAGCGCATTGAAGCTACTTAATCTTTACCGACGTTTGCTAAGAATAAAACTTTTAGCTTGGTGTCAGCTTGTTAGACTATCATACCTGCAATGTGTAACTTTTTCATCGAAAACTAGCGATTGCCGATCGCACCTTATTCTTGGTCTAGGATTCGGGTTTAGACAATGCTTTCTTTTTGGCTCTAATTTGATACTCTCGAAGGGTTGCCATCGAACTTCGTTCGCTTTTGTGCGAGGGTCACCTTCGAGTGCTAAGGACGCAATGTTAAAAAAAATCTTAAAGGGTTCTCGAAAATGTTGTATCTTACCAAAGACCGAACGCCGATCCGATCCGATCGAATCGGCGTTCGGTCAAAAAACTGACAATAATGAGAGAATGTCAATTTGTCAATTTTGCCCCGAAGCGATCGATGAAATTAACAACTCGCGGTCACTATAGCGTCAAAGCACTGCTCGATTTGAGCTTACAGCCTGGATATACACCAACTTCCGTTAAAGCGATCTCCCGGCGTCAAGACTTACCCGCTCCGTATCTAGAAAAGTTACTTATTTTGATGCGTCGTGCTGGATTAGTGACCTCAATTCGAGGTGCTCGCGGTGGCTATAAATTAGCTCGCCATCCCGCTAAAATTTCTCTAGGACACATTCTCGAAGCTGTGGGAGAAACTCTAGAACCGTTGCCCCATCATACTCCGAATGCCGAACTCGTTGAAGATTGGGTTGCCTTTACCCTTTGGAATCGGTTGCATCAAAAACTAAAAGAAGCACTTTACAGCATTTCCTTAGAAGATCTATACCACGATGCCCGCAGTTGGCAGGCAGCCATCGGAGAAGAAACAAGTTTTGTCGTCTAACTTTTATCCGATCTCCCGAAAGCCGATCGCTCGGATAAAATTTCATCCACCTCGCTCTCCCTTCGATGAGTTACCCCGGAATTCTCTGGAGGAGAAACAAAATATTCACCCGATCGAACTTACGGTCGTGGGTCTTTCATGCACTTAGATAACGACTCTTTAATCGTATTGGCAATCGCAGTCAGTTTAGATTACCTCATAGGCGATCCTCAGACTTGGCCCCACCCCGTACAATTCATGGGATGGGTCATCGATGGCTACACTCAATTTACGATCGCTCGATCTAAAAATCTAAGACTTCGTCAATGGGCGGGAGTGGTAGGCGCGATCGCTCTTATTGGAGGCAGTGCACTCGTCGGGGGCGCGATCGTAACGGGTGCTTATCGGCTTCATCCATTACTCGGTATTTTTACAGAAAGTACGCTTCTAGCAAGCTGTTTTGCCGGACGAAGTTTGAGAAGAGCAGCAACAGAAGTTCTACAACCTTTAGCTCTAGGCAATATCGCGGATGCCCGCCAACGACTATCACTTTACGTCGGACGAGATACGCAAAATTTAACCCAAGGAGACATTTTACGAGCCGTCTTAGAAACAATTAGCGAAAATGCCACAGATGGCGTGATGGCTCCCCTCTTTTATGCTTTGCTGGGAACGGGATTTCCCGACATTGGAAGCGTTCCTTTCGCCCTAGCCTATAAAGGGGCCAGTACTCTCGATTCAATGGTGGGATATCGAGAAGAACCGTTTACCCAAATTGGATGGTTCAGTGCCAAACTCGAAGATGTTTTAACGTGGTTGCCTTGTCGGTTAACGGTCATCACCTTAGGTTTGCTCGGTGGCAAACTGCCGACCGTTTGGTCGCTGTGCCAACGAGATGCCAAACTCGACCCGAGTCCGAACTCCGGATGGAGCGAGTGTGCCTATGCCGCGATCTTGGGGGTACAGCTCGGTGGAACCAACTGGTATCGCGGCATTCCCAAACACAAACCCAAGCTGGGCGATCCCCATCAACCCATCTCTCCCCAAACCATCGAACGCGCTCTAAAATTAACTCGGTATTGTTTTCTCTGTTGGCTGGGGGTTGGATTTTTGGTGTTTTCTCTTTGGCGCGCGCTTGGTTGACATCACTCGGCAATTTGTAGAATGGGTAAAGGACGGAATCTAAACGGGGGATGTTTGCCCATTTAACGTGTCGATTCTAAAAACAAGATCGAAATATTCGATGACTCTGTGCGTCTGGAGCGTCAGTCAAAATGAATCCGTTAGATGTGTCGTCGCTCAGGTCGGTAACCGCCGCACAATTGCCCGTCAGGCGCGACGCTCGATGGCAGTAGTTCCGCCACACCAATTATGACGGGTCATTTGGTAGACGAACCCAGAATCCCTCGTCTTTTAAGCAGGGGAGTGTCAAAATGAAGAAGTTTCTTGGAAATAACCTTGCAATTTGCGGTGAGGGGTCATCGCCCAATTTGAGGGTTTTCCCCTGGGTTCTCGACATCTCATAGCTCTATTAGCCAATGAGTGGTGTGTATATATCGATAATATACGAACGCCATAATGTTGTAAGGGGTCACATGACACAGTAATGATACGGGCATGACAATTGGGTTGGTGGATACCTCTAGCTCGAATACCTCCTTGGTCTTGGAGCCGCAAGGGTCGTGGATGATACCGCAGGCGACAGATTTTTCCATAGCTCTGGTGTATTTCACCATCGCCTTCGTGACGATCGCCGTGGCTCGCCCTCAACGGATTGCCCGTGCGAATGCTTTTGTGTGGCTGTCCGTTACTTTCTCATTTTTAATGGGCACAACTCATCTGGTCGAAGTCGGAACGGCTTTGTTTCCAGAAGCCCTGTGGCTGATGGCGCTCGAAATCCTAACCGCGATTGCAGCGGTGGCAGGGGCGGGGGTGGCACTGCGATGGCATTCGCGCAATCGATCTTCGCACCCAACGGACTTTTTAGTCCAGAGGGCTTTCTCCCCACAAGGTCGAGCCTCCCATCCCGAATCCGAATCGGAATCGACCGATCGGATTTTAAAAGATCTCCTCGCCACCACAGCCACTCTCAAAGGGAACGATTTCTTCCGCACCCTGACGCGCGATCTGGCTCAAAAATTGGGGGTTCGCTGCGTAACGATCGCTCAAGTGGTCGCGAACGTGCCCGATCGCTTACAGACTTTAGCATCCTGGAGCAATAATCAGTGGCAAGACCCGGTGGAGTACGATATTTCCCCAACCCCCTGCGGACAGATCCGACAAGGTTTTCACAAAATCTGCTATCCCGACAAAGTCCGCGATCGTTTTCCCCAAGATCGATGGTTAGCTCAGCTTAACGCCCGATCGTATCTGGGAATACCGCTATTCGATCCCGTGGGACAGTTTATCGGTCATTTGTGTATTGTCGATGACAAACCCCTGCAAGACATTCCCCGTACGGAAACGATATTAAATACCTGTGCGGTGCGGGTATCCGCCGAGCTTCACCGGTATTGGCTCGAAGAAGAACTTCAGATCGAAGTGAGCGAACGCCAACGAGCGGAACGATCCCTACAAAATATTGTTGCCGGAACGGCTTTGGTGACGGGAGAACAGTTTTTTCCCGCTCTGGTTCAGCATTTGGCAACGGCTCTAGAAGTGCGTTACGTCATCGTCTCGGAGGCCGCTAACGGACTTGAAGCATCGCCAGCTTTTTGGGCGAATGCTTCCCTCAACTCCATTGTCGAGCGCTATACGTCACTAGATTCAAGAGACTTGGCGGCGACCGGTCGTCTCTCGGATGCCGATTTTTCAAACGATCGAATCTTAGAAAATCTCAATGCGGGTGGCTATTTGAGAGTCCCGCTGTTCGGAAGTTCGAAACAGGTGGTCGGTTATTTGTTATTGCTCGACGATCGACCCATCTTAAGAAATCGCGGCACGGGTCAGATCGTCCATGTCTTTGCGGCCCGCGCTGCGACGGAACTGCAACGAAAACTCGATCGAGAGGCGCTCCACCGAGCTTACGACGAATTGGAAATGCGGGTGCAATCGCGCACGGCCGAACTGTCGGCGGCCAACAAATTTTTGGCAGCGGAGATTGCCGAACGAGCCTCGGCCGAAGCACAATTACAGGAGCGATCGCGGCAAGCGGCTTTGGGAGCAGATGTCGGATTTGCCCTCACGCAAGGGGGTACGCTGCGGCAAGTGCTGCAACACTGCGCCGAAGCACTTGTGGAACATTTAGACGCAGCCTTCGCCCGGATTTGGACCCTCAACGCCGATGAAGACGAACTAGAACTTCAAGCCAGTGCGGGGATGTACGTCCATCTCGACGGCGCTCACAGTCGAATTCGGGTCGGCGAGTACAAAATTGGTCGGATCGCCCGCAACGCTCAACCCCACTTAACCAATCAAGTGCCCGACGATCCTTGGATTAGCGATCGAGAATGGGCGCGCCAAGAACAGATGATCGCTTTTGCCGGCTATCCTCTAGTGGTGGACGGACAGGTGGCAGGGGTGATGGCCGTCTTTTCTAAATCTCCCCTGAGCGAGAGTACCCTGGGGGCGATGTCAGCGATCGCCGATGGGATTGCCCTAGGCATCAATCGCAAACAAGCTGAAGATGCACTGCGGGTCAACCAACAGCAACTCAAGAGTATTTTGGGGTCTTTGCGGGATGCCGTCTGGTCGATTTCAGTCAAAAAATTCGACATTGTTTATCTCAACCCCGCCGTTGAAATTGTTTATCATCGACCGATTTCCGAGTTTTTGGAAAATCCAAATTTGTGGTGGGAGGCGATCTATCCCCCAGACCGAGCGCGCATCGAGCGCATTTGGCAGTCGATCCGAGCCGGAGAAAGTGTCGGCTGGGATCTCGAGTATCGGATTGCCTTGCCCAGTGGGGAAATTCGATCGGTTCGCGATCGCGCCCATTTGGTATACGATGCCGAAGGACAGCCCCTGCGCGTCGATAGTATCGTCACGGATATTACCCAGCGGCAGCAGTACGAAGCAGCCCTGGAACGAGAACGGCAGCAATTACGACAAATTGTCACCCACGCTCCTGTTGCCATGGCAATGCTCGATACTCAAATGTGCTACCTGGCTTACAGCAATCAATGGCTGACGGACTACCATTTGGAAGATTTCGATCTCATCGGTCGCTCTCACTACGAGATTTTTCCAGATTTAAGCCGGCAGTGGCAAGAGATCTATCAACGAGCGCTACAGGGTGAAATCCTCTCCCAGAACGAAGAAAAGTTCGAGTTAGCCGATGGCACTTTCCGGTACGTGCGCTGGGTGGTTCAGCCCTGGTACGTCAGCTCCCAACGGCTGTTTCCCAACGAGACCCTTGCCGAGGGGTTTTCGTCGGATCGATTGCAGCCGGGGGCGATCGATGCTGCGACGATCGACCGAAACGATGTTGAGATCGGGGGAATTGCGATCGTCACCCAAGCCATCGATGAATGGGTAGAAGCGCGAGAAGCCGCCCTGGAATCTACGCGCCTCAAATCTCAATTTCTCGCCAACATGAGTCATGAAATCCGCACGCCGATGAATGGGGTGATCGGGATGACGGATTTGCTCCTCAAAACCCCGCTGAGTTCCCAGCAGAAAGATTTCGTCAAAACCCTGCAAACCAGCGGGAAAAACTTGCTGATTTTAATTAACGATATTTTAGATTTTTCCAAGCTAGAAGCGGGAGAAATGCGCCTCGAAGCCTTGGAGTTCGATTTAAACACTTGCTTGGAAGATGCCATCGACTCCCTGTCCATTCAAGCGACAGCCAAAGGAATCGAGCCGATCGCGATCGTTGACGAGCGAGTGCCCACAGCTCTCAAGGGGGATGATTCGCGCTTGCGTCAAGTGCTGATGAATTTAGTCGGCAATGCCATTAAGTTTACCGAAGACGGAGAAGTAACGATCCGGGTTTCTCGGGCCAAAGACGATCGAAGTGCAGAAAATTCATCCAATGGCGATCGGTCTCAAGTGATGTTGTACTTTGAAGTTATCGATACGGGAATTGGAATCGGTTTGGAGGGGCAAAATAAGCTATTTCAATCTTTTTCCCAAGTCGATGCTTCAACCACGCGCAAATATGGAGGCACGGGGTTGGTATTGGT
>NZ_JADEXN010000065.1 GCF_015207075.1 Zarconia navalis LEGE 11467 | reverse complement strand
GGTGGGTGTCGATTTCTCTGGGAATGCTGCTGGGCTCGTTCGGGACTTTTTTCCAGGTTTGGCTGCTGTCAATTCTGGTTGGCGAAGACCTATGGCTTTATATCACCATCCAGATTACCCGATTCGCCGATTGGGGCTTCCAAAAGCTGGGATTGCTCGCTCAACCGGGTCTTCACCTGATTCAAACCCTGGCGGTTTTTGCCGTATTGCTCAACAATGCCGTCTATCTGTTTGTGGTTCACTTAGTTGCTTTGCTCCTCCTCAACCGCTTGGGCAATCCCATTCCACCACCACCGAAATGGGTTCAAGTGTTATTGGATTACGAAGAAGATTGAACCTGTGACCCTCAAACCGACGGATGGCGAATCGATCCGAGTTTATACCCAACTCGAACGAGGACGGCAGTGGTTAGAACGATATCGGGGGAAACCACCGGTATTTGCCTGCATTTTGGGGTTTACGGAGACTGGGTTGATTCCGGGAATTTCGGCCGCCGGACGGACTCCTGAAGATCGTCGGTATACGGCGATCGCCGATGCGGAGTTTCTCATGGACGGACCTACACCCCATCCTCGATATCCTCTACCACCACTGGATGCTGGCGCTTCCCCAGTACTCATTTCCCGAGCGGCGATCGAAGCTCTAGCTATTCCCGTACACCTGTTCGATACGGGGTTACCACAACCTCCATCGGTTCGGGCGATCGATCTGGGAGGAATTCCCGCTCGTTGTGTGAGTACGGGAAAGGCGATGGATCTCGAGACGGTCGAACATTTGCTCGAACAAGGATTTCGTTGGGGAGAGCAGTTGGCTGCCGGAGGGAGCTATTTGATTCTCGGCGAGTGCGTCGTGGGAGGAACCACGACGGCTTTAGCGGTGTTAACGGGATTGGGATTCGCCGCCACCGGCAAGGTGAATAGCAGCCATCCCACCTGCAATCACACTCAAAAATGGAATGTGGTTTGCCGAGGATTGCAACGATCGGGTTTTGGATCGGAGAAATCGGCTCGTTCCCCCCTTGAGTTGGTGGCTGCTGTTGGCGATCCCATGCAAGTGATGGTGGCGGGAATGGCGATCGCCGCTAGCCGTATCGGAGGAGTGTTGCTTGCTGGAGGAACCCAGATGTTGGCGGTCTACGCCCTCACCCGAGCGATTGCCCGAGAAGCGGCGCTCCCGTGGCAGCCTGAGGAAATTGCAGTGGGAACGACTCGTTGGGTTGCCGAAGACCCCACGGGGGATACTTGTGGTTTGGCTTGCGAAATCGGGACGGTGCCACTGCTGGCCACCCAGCTCAATTTTCAAACATCGAGTTACGCTCAATTACAGGCTTACGAGCGCGGTTACGTGAAAGAAGGCGTCGGAGCTGGAGGCTGCTCGATCGCAGCTCACTTGTATGGAGGCTGGAACTCGCAGCGATTGTTACGAGAGATTGAGGTTTTAGCTCTTCGCAAGGTGCGTATGGAGTGCAATGGTTCCTAAGAGCATCCGAAATTGCCCAATTGAGTGAATTTTATAGCACTACATCTGTAGATAAAGACATAAGCGGCAGTGACGGGATAGACCTCGTTTGACGGTCGAGTGTGTTGCGATCTCAAATTCGCGTTTGAATAAGCATCATTCCCGATCGGGAAGACTCCTGAGAAAAGGACTCGTGGAGTTTGCCCGCTTACGGTCGATTTCCCGGATCTGACATGACTCGAACGCGCCCGAGCTTCAGGGCATAGTGCTATATCGATCGCTCATTTGCGCTGGGAATTTTTGAGTGTGACAGCGAGGTTTTTCATTGGTTTTGAGGTCGAAAACCTGTGGAGGATTGGGTCCGATTAAATTTTCCTCGTTTTTCTAAGGATGAAGATTTACCCAATCGTTTTTAGCTGAAAAGTTCAGTGCACTCTTCGAGAGAGAAGCTGTTCTTCCAAGGCGGCAATCCGATTGTAAGCCGCTGTCAGTTGGGCGGTTAACCTTTGAATTTGAATTTCAGGAGAGAGCTGTTTTTCTCCATTTTGGTTGCTCAAATCCATGCTATTTCCATCAAGGAGCACGTCTTTATGTTCCATGAGGGAACCGAGCAAACTCATTTCGCTGGCGTGAGGACGATTTCCATAGTTTCCAAAACCAGAAGGTTCGCTATCCGAGCGAGTGTCAGTCTCCCGCTGGGTAAGCAATCCAGAAATTTGTAAGCTCAAACGCTCGATCGTTTCAGATAAACGATCGATTCTGTGGTTTAGTGCTGTGATTTGGGCTTCTTGTAGTGAATTCACCATTGGGTGATTTCTCCAAAAAATTGTTCAATTTCATTGTAGAAACCTATTTGAATAATCTCGATTTTTTTCTAGATTATTTAACCTTTGCAAAATAATATCTGGCAAAGTATAAAAAATCAGAGAATTTGTAACAAATGTATCTTTTTGCGATCGGTTGACTGAAGATGAAACTTCAAGCGCCGTACGGTATTAAGCAATATTCCAGAGCATGAAGTTCAATGACAATCGCTATTTTTACGGTAAAAAATTATCTCAAATTGACTCTAAATTGTAATAGAGATCGCCCAACACGCTCGTGTCTTGATTTATCGGTCGAGCGCTCTCATCTCGATGGGGTATCGCAGGAGTGGGCTGAAATTGGGATAGACTCTATGGAATATCCCTCCTCACCCTGCAAATGGATAGCTCTTTGAGATCGGCACTCATGAAACCCTCTGAATCTTCGATCGATCGCCGCTCGTTTCTGACCGGGACGGCGGCGATCGCGATCGCTCAGTTGCTGGGGGGATGCGATCGAAGCACCCGTGAGACCTTAACCATCGAACTGTTGAACAATTCCGTGCCGGTGCAGTTAATCGGTAAATTTCGCCAGCAACTCGATCGACCCATCGTCCTTGAGTTTTCTCCAGAGTCCCAGTTAGCAGATTTATTTGCCTTGTTGCAAAACTTGTACCAGAAGCAGCAGACTCAAACCGACGCTTCCAATGGTGGTGAATCGGGATCGTTCTGGCAGAATCTTCCGTTTTTTAGGTCTACAAAGGCGGTCCCCGATTTGGTAATGCTCGGAGATTATTGGCTCGCAAAAGCGATCGAATGGGAGTTCGTGCAGCCGATTCCCGTGGAAAAACTGACGCTGTGGGAAAAACTGAGTGACGAACTGGTTCCCTGGAAAACCTTGGTGACGCGCGATCGAAACGGACAGCTTGCCAGCGTTGGCTCGGAAAGTTTCGTCTGGGGAGCGCCATATCGGTGGGGAAGCATGGTGATGGCGTACCGTCGGGATAAGTTTGAGAAATTGGGATGGATGCCGACGGATTGGTCGGATTTGTGGAAACCCGAACTGCGCCATCGGATCTCGTTACCCAATAGCGCTCGGGAAGTTATTGGTTTGACCCTCAAGAAGCTGGGTCGCTCTTACAATACTCCAGATCTCGACAGCGTACCGGACTTGGAAGCAGAACTGGTTGCATTGCAGCAACAGGTGAAACTTTACAGTTCCGATGCTTATCTGCCACCCTTGCTCTTAGAAGATACCTGGCTGACGGTGGCACCTTCGACGGATATCTTGTCCTTGCCTCAGTACGATGGGGAAATTATGGCGGTGGTTCCTCAGTCTGGAACGTCTTTATGGGCCGATTTGTGGGTGCGTCCGACGGGGGTGGATGATTCGGCAGAAAACGAGTCCGATATCGCACTTTGGCAGCGATGGATTAATTTTTGTTGGGAGTCTTACATTGTCAGTCAGCTTTCGTTGCTGACGAAGGCGGCTTCTCCAATACTAACGGGGATGCAGCGAGGGACGCTACCGGAGAATATTCAGAAAAATCTCGTTTTATTTCCGCCGACTCAGACACTTGCCAGCAGCGAATTTTTGAACCCATTGTCGGATGAGGCAATCGAACAGTATCGACAGTTGTGGGTGAAGGTGCGATCGAGTTAGCGATCGTACTTTCAAGACGACGGTTGTTGATGAGAAGGCTGGGTATGCAAAACATGGCTCGAAAACCGAAGATTAGTATTGTTCTACCGGTTTTTAATCCTCCAGAATCGTTCCTTCGAGATTGCCTGGATTCAGTTTTGGCTCAAACCTATCCCCATTGGGATTTATGTATTGCCGATGATGCTTCAACACAGCCTTACGTTCGAAGTATACTCCTCGAGTATCAAGAGTGCGATCGAAGAGTCAAGATTATTTTTCGCTCGGAAAACGGTCATATTTGCCGAGCGTCGAATTCGGCTTTAGAGCTGGCAACGGGGGAGTTTATTGCGCTGCTCGATCATGATGATGTTCTATCGATCGATGCCTTAGAAGAAGTTGCAAAACTTTTAGCAAAATATCCCGATGCGGATTTTATTTATTCTGATGAGGATAAAATCGACGATCGCGGTAATTTAAAGTTTCCGTTTTATAAGCCAGATTGGTGTCCCGATACCTTTTTATCGCGAATGTACACCTGTCATTTAGGGGTTTATCGTCGATCGCTCGTCAAGGAGATTGGTGGCTTTCGAGTAGGGTACGAAGGCAGTCAAGATTACGATTTGGTGTTGCGAATTACCGAACGAACCGATCGAATTTTTCATATTCCCAAAATTCTCTATCACTGGCGGCTTTACTCTGAGTCTACGTCATCGGGTTCGGTGGCAAAGCCTTATGTTTCTCGAGCGGCTCGGCAGGCTTTAGAAGATGCACTCGAAAGAAGAGAAGAAGCGGGTGTCGTGCAAGCAATTCTGGGGGTAGCAAACCATCATTTGATTCGCTACTCAATTTCTGGTAAAGATTTAGTTAGTATTATTTTAATGATACCCAATTCGGGTACTAGTCTACATCGTTGCTTAGAGTCTATTTTTAAAAAGAGCCAGTATTCTTGCTACGAAGTTATTGCAAACGGGAACGGAGATCGGCAAGTCGAAGTAAACTCGATTTTAATCGATTGGCAAATTCGAGAACCTTTAAGATTTCGATATTATTTTACGTTTGCGTATTCCAACGATTACCAGCTTCAAAATGAAGCTGTCAGGAAGGCGAAAGGAGAGTATTTACTCTTTTTAAGTAGCGAAATTGAGGTAGAAACACCAGACTGGATCGAAGCCATGGTGGAGCAGGCGCAACGACAATCCATCGGTGCGATCGGTTCTCTTATATTATACCCCGATCGAAGGGTTTTTCATGCCGGAATTATTCTAAGTTTGCATGAAATCGATCGCTACAGCCATCAAGGTTTAGCAGATACGGCAGCAGGATATTTCGGCTATTTAAAAACCATCAATAATGTCTCAGCAGTGACAGATAAATGTTTGATGTGTCGGCGGCATCTTTTTGAAGAAGTGGGTGGTTTTGACGAACAATTAGCTGTGGTATATGGAGATATTAATTTGTGTTTGAAGTTTCGATTGAAAGGCTACAACAATGTCTATTTACCTCATGTTCGAGCGACTTATTATTCGGCCGTCGATCGAGAGAAACAAGATCGGCAAGAATGGGGGCAGTTACTCGATCGCTCAAAAATTATTGTTCGGCAAAGATGGAAGTCACAACTCGAGCGAGACCCTTGCTACAATCGAAATTTACAAAATTTAAATTATCAGAAAAAAACAAAACTACCCAAAATAAAAGCAGATACATTTATTATTACCGGAATGCATCGTTCGGGAACGTCTTTAATCGCTTCAGTTTTTGATATTTTGGGAGTCTATTTAGGAAAACGATTACTCACTGCAGATCGATTTAATTCGACGGGATACTTTGAGGATTTGGACTTTCTCAATCTTCAGCGATCGATTTTGCAAGCATCCTGTTCGGTAAGCGAAGTGGGATGGGTGGATTGGGGATGGAATCGGGAAGAAAACTTAGATAAAAGTGGATTGCAAAATTATTACAAACCTGCCACCTCGTTAATCCAGTCTCGCCAACAAACGCTCAAACCCTGGGGATGGAAAGATCCGAGAACGTCTTTGCTACTGCATTTCTGGGATTCTTTACTTCCCGAGGCAAAGTATATTTTTGTCTATCGCGTTCCCTGGGAAGTTTCTAACTCAATTTCTCGCCTCCATCATCCCTTTTTTCAAGAACATTCTGGCTGCGCGATCGAGATTTGGCGTTTTTACAATCGTCACTTACTCGAATTTTACCAGAAGCATCCCGATCGCTGTATTTTGGTAAATATTCATGCTTTTTCTCGATCTCCCACTCAGTTTTTGAATTTGCTACAAGCTAAGTTGGGTATGGAGGTACGCGACGAGTGGCGATCGCAAATTGGAGAAATATTCCAACCCCAACTCTTTCACCATACTGACGATCTTGCATCAAACGTGCGGCAACTCCGACAAACTGCACCGGAATGCTTAGAAATACTTACAGAATTAGAGAAAGTTGCCGATATTCCCAGTGGGATATTCTTAGAAGACGACACCGAAAATTTAGAGATTAATGTTAAGAAAGTACCTCCTCTAGTTTCGGTCATTATTCCTTGTTTCAATCACGGTGAGTTTCTCGAAGATGCCATTCAAAGTATCGAGGAATATCCAGAACCGATTTATGAAATTATTATCGTGAATGATGGTTCAACTGATGAGATAACCCAAAAGGCGATCGCCAATCTCAAGCAACGAGGATACCAGATTATCGAACAGGCGAATCAAGGATTGGCAACTGCTCGAAATATAGGAATCGAAAGTGCAAGTGGTGAATATATATTACCCCTTGATGCCGATAATAAAATTCGATCGAACTATATTCGCAAAGGAATCGAAATTCTCAAGCAACATCCTAAAATCGGCGTGGTATATGGAAATGCGCGTCTATTTGGAGAAGATAGCAGTATTTTCCAGGTTCCAGACTTTAATTTGTATCAACTCTTAATTGGTAACTATATTGACGCTTGCGCGATATTTCGCAAACAAGTTTGGAAAGATTGCGGCGGATACGATCCTAATATTCCCGAGAAACTGGGATATGAAGATTGGGATTTTTGGTTAAGTGCGGTTGAGGTGGGTTGGGAGTTTTACCACCTTCGAGAAGTCACATTTGACTATCGAGTTCGCCATAATTCAATGGTGGCGGCTTGCAATCTTCCCAAACATCGCAAAAAGCTGTTTCGCTATATCTGTAACAAGCATTTCAATTTATTTCTTCCCTATCTTCCTGACTTACTCGCCGAGAAAGAAGCGACAGCTTTACAAGAAACCAGACGTGGAAATCTTTTAGCTTCTCAAATCAATACTTTACAATCTCATTTAATCTCTAAAATGAGTCAGAAGATAGAAGACACATCACGAAAGCCACTAACGATATCTCAATCTCCCCTCGTCAGTATTTGTATTCCTACATATAATGGCGATCGATTTCTCAAAGATGCGCTTTCGAGCGCTTTTGCTCAAACTTATCCCAATATTGAGGTGATTTTATCCGACGATCGCTCGAACGATCGCACTCTCGAAATTGCCGAATCTTTTCGAGAGCATACCTCAATTAACTATACTGTTTTAAGTCACGATCGATCGAATTTAGCAGGGAACTGGAATCATTGTATCGATCGCGCGCGCGGTGACTATATTAAATTTATTTTTCAAGATGATATTTTAGATGCCGACTGTGTTGAGAAAATGCTCGAACTCGCCGAACGAGATCGAGAAATCGGACTCGTTTTTTCGCCGCGACTCTTTCTCCTAGAAAAAGGAGTCGATCGCATTCCATCTTTGATGCAGCTTTATCGAGGATGTCGTCAATCCCATTTGGGGTGGTCGAACTTACAGCCAATTCAGTCAGGCTTAGATTTATTATCCGATCCGAATTTAATGGAAAATCCGATTAATAAAATTGGCGAACCCAGTACCGTTTTGATTCGGAAAGCTGTTTTCGATCGAGTTGGAAAATTCGACTCCCAATTCAATCAATTTATAGATTTAGAAATGTGGTGGAGAATTTTGTTGTATTATCAAGTAGGGTTTATCGATCGGAACCTTTCATATTTTAGACTGCACTCACAACAGACCACTCGAAAAAATATAACTAAAAAGTTATTCGACCTCGATCGGCTTTATTATAAAATTTCCACAGCTAACATTTTTGAGCCACTTCCCGAACCCATAAAAGTTGAAGCTTTTTGTCGATATTTGTTGTCGATTCAAAATCTAACGACTGAGGATCGAGTTCGACTTCACCATTTAACTCAAAAAGCCAAGAAAATGTTATCTTCATCCATCGAGCTAAAATCTCAAGGGGAAAAGATCGAAGGCTTGCTTCATAAAATTTCACAGAAACATGCAGAAATTCCAGGTAGTTTAAATTAGAATAGTTCCCAAAAATCTTGCCGATCGTTATTGGAAATTGACGAGTTGAAACTGAAACTTAGCTAACGCGATCGGCAAAAGTCAAGTTTGCAATAGGCTCATTCGTCGATGCGCTACCACGGCATACCGATTAGAAACTAGAGGACAGAAGACTGATGACACCCTTGACTTCCCTTGTTATCACCAGTTACAACCAATCCCATTACCTCAAAGATGCGATCGCCACGATTCTCGCGCAAACCGAAACCAACTTCGAGCTGCTGATATGGGATGATGGATCGACCGACGACTCCGTACAAGTGGCTCGCAACATCGCCGCCACCGACGATCGGGTAACCGTTGTTGCCGCCGGACATTTGGGACGGGGACGAGCGCTCGAAGTGGCGATCTCCCAGACTCGCGGCGAATATATCGGCTGGGTTGACGGGGATGATTTGCTCGCAGCGACGGCGTTAGAACAAACCGCCGCCATCCTCGACGCGCAACTCTCAGTGGGAGTCGTCTATACCGACTACGCCGAAATCGATGGAGACGGGAAATTTTTAGCCATGGGGAAACGCTGCCAAATCCCCTACTCTCCCCAGCGATTGCTCACGGATTTCATGATGTTCCACTTCCGCTTGATGCGCCGTTCCGTTTACGATCGCGTCGGTGGCATCAACCCCAGATTTGAATATATCGAAGACTACGATTTGTGCCTGCGTCTGTCGGAAGTCACCCAGGTTCATCACCTCGGGCAGCCACTCTACTTCTATCGCCTCCATCGAGACAATACCTCCCGCATTCAGCATCAAACTCAGATCTGGCGCTCCCAAAAAGCGATCGAACAAGCCCTAGAACGACGTGGACTCGCCGAAACTCTCAAAATCGAGGTGAAACGGGGTAAATTCTGCTTGCGCCGGATTAAGCCCCAAAAAACAGCGATCGCTCCCCTGCGAATTGCGTCCTGGTTGGTTCCGTTGAGCCTACCCTTCATACCCATCACCGCATTGGCAAAACCCCTTCAACCCTTTAATGCTTACGGAATCGCACCCAGCAGCCACAATATTCCCCTCGATCGCACTTTGCCCTCTCCAGAGGAACGATTGTTTTGTGTCGAGGATTTTGGATTCGACAATTTAGGAGTCAATGACGATATAACTCCCCTTGGAACTGTCGAAAATAACTTGAAACGTTCGATCGCCGCACTCGCCGATCCCGCAGTCCCCAACGGTTTCCTCGATGCTGACGATACCGAATTTCTTATGGGTGAAGGCTATGGCGATAGCGATGGCGACGGCTACGGAGGATCGGGTTACGGAGGATCGGGTTACGGTGATGGCGGGGAATAGAATATGGGGGGTCGGATGCGTCCGATGGCTGCGTTATTTTCCCGCATATCCCTCAATATAAAAAATGAAAAATCGGGCAAAGAAAAATTTTCCTTTTGCCCGAAGTAGGGAACTCAATCTGACAGACTACTTTCTAGTGTGTCGGTTTGGAGAGCGTTCGACAGTCCCCGGAGGGGGTACTCTTGCCCAAAATCTATAAAAAACAAGTATTGCGATCGCCAACTCCAGCCGCCATGTCACAATATTTGTTTGACGTAAGTCCCGTGCAAAATTATGACGATACATTCCCAGCTACAGTCCGCCTTCGATCGCGGAACCGCCCTCAAAGTCATTAGCGGTTTAACCAACTTCGATCGCGATCGGGTGGCATTTACCGTCAAAGCCGCAGAAGCCGGAGGCGCGACGTTTGTCGATATTGCCGCGTCCGCCGACTTGGTTCGTCTGGCAAAGAGTCTAACCGCCCTTCCCATCTGCGTTTCGGCCGTAGAACCCGAGAAATTTGTCAGTGCGGTGGAAGCCGGGGCCGATTTAATCGAAATTGGGAACTTCGATGCCTTCTACGCCCGAGGTCTTCGATTTGAGGCTGCTGAGGTGTTGCAGCTAACCCAGCAAACTCGCGCCCTCTTACCCGAGATTACCCTCTCCGTCACCGTTCCCCACATCCTTGCCCCCGACGAGCAGGTACAGCTTGCGGAAGCCCTAGTGGATGCCGGTGCGGACATCATCCAAACCGAAGGGGGAACCAGCAGCCAACCCAACCACGGTGGCACCCTGGGACTGATTGAAAAAGCAGCTCCCACCCTCGCCGCCGCCCGAGAAATTTCCCTGACCGTATCGGTTCCGGTTCTTTGCGCCTCCGGTATTTCCAGCGTCACCGCACCGATGGCGATCGCCGCTGGAGCTGCCGGTGTGGGCGTAGGTTCGGCCATCAACCGCCTCGACAGCGAAGTGGGTGCGATCGCCACCGTTCGCAGTTTGGTTGCCGCTCTAGAGAGCGTTCGCCGCACTCCCATTGCTCGGTAGTTTTGAAGCGTATGAGGGTGCGAAGGAGACGGGTTCATAAATGAGAAGGATGCAGTGACGTCCAGATGGGGAGAAAAAAAGAATAACGACTCACCCATTTTTCGTTCGCTCTTCCCCCGCCTCCCCGACTCCCTCTGCTTTCTTTTTTCCAAACTCCAAATTTGCGATCGAGGTTGACACCGGGTCACTTTTTTGTCAGTATAGTTGAGTACGCAATTTTTGCGGGTATAGCTCAGTGGTAGAGCGTCACCTTGCCAAGGTGAATGTCGCGCGTTCGAATCGCGTTACCCGCTTTTTTATTAGATAGTTCAAGCAAATTAACGGGTCAATATGCCTTCGTATTTGGCTTAACGTTCGTTGTGGTTAGGGGTATTCGATCGTAAATCACTGACTGGAGTTTAGACAAAATTCGATTGAGAAGGTTGCAACCGTTGTGTGGCAAACCTTTTCGATTCCAGTTGTCCGATGGTTTCTTTGAAGGCTTTGGCGAAGAAGAGTTGTAGGTGACGAACCCATGTTTTGAGTCTAGAGGGGTTCGCCACATTTCTCCCCTACTTAATTCCAGCGTTGTAAACTTTCTCGTTAGCGCGCACCGATTGCATGAAATCCACGACAGGATTCGGGTAATCCACCCCTAAGCGCAGGTTAAACCGCTTTTGTTCCACCGGCTGTAACTTCCAGGGTTCGTGAACTTTATTCGCCGGAACCTCCGCCAATTCCGGCAGCCAATGCTTAACGTAATCCCCATTGCGATCGTAATCTTTCGATTGCTTGGCGATGTTGAAATAGCGGAATCCGCGCGCGTCGTTACCCACCCCAGCGGTGTAGTTCCAGTTGCCCCAATTGCTGCAAACATCGTAATCCACCAGCAGCGACTCGAACCATTCCGCCCCCATCTGCCAGTTAATGCCCAGATTTTTGGTGAGGAAACTAGCCACATTTTGCCGGCCGCGATTGGACATAAACCCGGTGGCGGCGAGTTCGCGCATATTGGCATCCACGAGGGGATAGCCGGTTTTTCCATCCTGCCAGAGGGCAAACCGTTCCCAATCTTCCTTCCACTTCATACGCAGTCCCCGCAACCCCGACAGGTGGAAGACGCGGTTTTTGTGTTTGGCGCAGATGAAGCGGAAATAGTCCCGCCACAACAACTCGAACACCAGCCAGTAGGTGGAATTATTGGCGATCCGATCGCGTTCGTATTGCTGTACTTGCTCGTAAATATAGCGCGGGGAGAGGCAACCGAGGGCCAGCCAGGGGGAGAATTTGGAGGAATAATCCGCCCCCAGCATTCCGTTGCGGGTTTCCTTGTATACTCGGAGACGATCGCCTTCCCAGAAATACGCCTGCAGGCGATCGAATCCCGCCGTTTCTCCCCCCCGAAACCGCATCACCGCGCGATCGTCATCTCGGGGGGCTTCAAGTCCCAAATCTTCGATGTCGGGAATCGCGCCAACCTCAATTTCCGGCAAGGTTGGCAATGCTTTCGGCGCGGGGAAGGCGGGATCGATGGTGGCGTTTTTCTCCACCTGCTTGCGAAACTGGGTAAAGACTTCGGGAATTCCCGTTAGGTCGAAGGGCAAGTTTTCGGGATGGTACAGCGTCGCCCCCCACCACGATCGCATCTTAATTCCCAGGGGTTTGAGGGTCCGACGCAACCCCTTCTCGACAGTCACTTCTTCGGCGGTGACCTCCCGATGGTAATATACCGCGTCGATGTTGAGTTGCTGCGCTAACTGGGGGATAACTGTTTCCGGTTCGCCGCGACGGACGATTAAATTGCTTCCGAGAGATTGCAGGCGCGATCGCAAGTCAGCCAGACTTTCGAGGAGAAATCGGGCGCGGAACGCTCCAGTTTTGAGAAATCCGAAAGAGGTTTCGCCGAAGTGACGGGGGTCTAAGCAATATACGGGAACGATTTGCGCCCCAGATGAGATTGCTTCATGTAGCGGTTCGCTGTCGTGCAATCGCAAATCGTTTCGATGCCACAGTAAAATTCGTTGTTGGCTCACAATCAATAATCTATATCCGCCTTCGTCATAGTAGAATACATACAACCAAAGGTACTCCGTCTGAGGGCAAACTTTCCACCTGCAAATTCGGCTGGCAGGTTATGGGAAAGTTTGGGAGGACTCAACGAATTGAAGTGAGTCAAAGCGATCTCCCTAGCTCTAATAAACAGCGAACCTTTGTAACCCACGGACGGGTGTCTGTTGTTCGATATTCGAGCAAGCTGTCCGATGGTGTTTGGCTCGTGTTGATGTTTTCTTACGCTCCAAATTCTTCAAAATCAGGTTGGGCTTTGAAAGCCAAAACTGAAGATTTTAGGAGCGATCGGCTTTTTTTTAGATGAATTGACTTCTTCGGGAGTTATTACTTCTGACTCCAATTTGTTCGATCGGATGCGATCGCCTCATGAGGAAATAAGAACGGCGATAAGAATGCGGAGCAAACTTTCTAACTCATCGGGAATCAAATACAGCTTTGTCGCTTGGGTAATTCGTTTTTCGAGGCGATCGAGTTGAGCGAACTGCCACACGTCGCCCGTAGTAACAGCACCGAATAATACCGGAACGTCATCGCCCAGTCGTTGTTCTAAAGCAATTAATTCCACAGCCAATTGGGTAAAACCCCGCGCTAAATCGGCATTTTTGGCTTCAACCACCAAACATTGCCGATCGGCATATAAATAATAGTCTAGCGAGCCTTTGAGGTGTTCGTTGACTGTTAGTGGATATTCGATTCGCAGTTGAGCGCGCGCCACCTCAGCAACTTCGACTAAAATGGGCGCAATTAGCATTTCCCGGCGTGCCGCTTCGCTAGTAAGGCTGACGAAAGTTAGGCGGCGCTGAAGTTGCTGTTGGAGAATGGCAGCACGTTCTAAAGAGTCGGGATATCGTGCCAAATCTAGGGGCATTCGCCGCAAAGAATAACCGAATTCCACCAGAATATCTTCCGGTTCGCAGGTCATTTCAAAGTAACTGCGAAACGTATACGATCGACCGGGTTGCAAAATAGGTGGTACGGACATGGTTTGAAGACGTTATTGGCTCGATATTCGTACGATATCGCGTTTCTTCCTGTATTTATCGTGGGCGGCGGTTCGCCCAAAAAGCGCGATCGACGTAAAATAACGTCATGTCATCATCTCGCCCCGCCACCCGCCTGTTTGAAGTCCTTGCCAATACGCCGCGACTTTTGCATTTAGTCTGGCAAGCCGCCCCGATTCCGTTATTGTGTTCCCTCGGCGTCACCCTCGCCAAATCGCTCTTGCCGGTTTCCGAACTCTACGTCACCAAACTGGTCGTCGATCGCGTGGTGAGCAGT
>NZ_JADEXN010000064.1 GCF_015207075.1 Zarconia navalis LEGE 11467 | reverse complement strand
GTGACTTCGACGTTTTCGGAAATGGTAGGCGGAACGGGCGGTGGTGGGGGAATCGCCGGTCCAATTTCTGTGGGCAGTGGGGGTAGCTCGGCGATCGCTTCACCGTCTAGAGGTGGCAGAGAAAGCGGTACTTCTTCAATGCTCGCTCCTGGCTCTGAAGCGATCGAGTCTCCGTTTACCGGACCACCGGGCGTTCCGGCTGTAGATCCTTCTGGCCCGCTGATTCCCAGCTCGGATGGACTCAACTGAGCGATCGCGTTGTCGTTCGGCGGTACGAATAGCGTCGGCTGAGTGGGTAGAGGCTCGGCAACCTGAGCCACTGTGGGGGGCAGTGGGGGTAGAGAAACAGCCGGTTGACCCCCCGTTCTGGTTCCGCCGCCGCCACCGTTCGTGGCAGCGGTTCCGGTTCCGGTTCCAGTTCCGGTTCCGCCGCCGCCACCGTTCGTGGCAGCGGTTCCGGTTCCCGCGCCCGTTCCACCGCCTGTCGTTTGAGGAGCGGTGGCAACCGTTGGCGATCCTTCCTCTGGAGATTCTAGGGTTTCGACAAGTTCGACCGGTAGCACGTCAAAGGGATTTTCCGGTGCGTTATTAATTCTAGACTGCACTTCCTGAGCGCGCTCGTCTGGATTGGTCGAGTTGATCAATCCAGCCGGTGCGGCTGTGGTGCGGGGTTCGGTTTCTGGTGCGGTTGGCTCTGCCGAGAAAGGCTCTACCGGCACGCCTTCGCCCTCTTCAGCGACTTCTTCGATGGTCGTGGGTTCCTCTTCGGTGGTGGCGGCATCCTCAGAGTCAGATCCGCAGCCCCCAATTCCTACAATCCCAAGGGAAAGTAGGAGGAGCCAAGTAGCCAGTGAGCGGTGAGACATGGTCGATCCCTTTGAGCGCTGTTCGTTGAGCACGAGAACTATTCTTCCAAGATAACTCGATCGTGTTACTTGTGAGTTATTCCAATTAATATACCTAAAATTGATGAAAAGTTGTTCTCTGGTTGCCCCGGCAAAAATCAATCTTT
Organism: Zarconia navalis LEGE 11467; assembly: GCF_015207075.1. Taxonomy (GTDB): domain Bacteria; phylum Cyanobacteriota; class Cyanobacteriia; order Cyanobacteriales; family Geitlerinemataceae; genus Zarconia; species Zarconia navalis. The sequence continues at coordinate 12,982 of NZ_JADEXN010000064.1, read as the reverse complement.
ACCTGGAAATTATTGGAGATCGACCCGACGGATATCACGAACTGGTGATGGTGATGCAAAGTATCGCCCTTGCCGATCGCGTTGAGTTGCGAACTCTCGCAGGAGAACCCACTCGTGTTTGTTGCGACCATCCGGAGGTTCCCACCGACGATCGCAACTTAGCCGCACGAGCGGCAATGCTGATGGCCCAGCGATTTCCCGAAGCGTCCCGACGCTGGGGTGGGGTAGAAATTACCATCGACAAACAAATCCCGGTGGCGGCTGGTTTGGCCGGAGGTTCGACGGATGCGGCGGCGACGCTCGTCGGCTTGAATCTCCTCTGGGATTTGGGATTGACGGTATCCGAGCTACAAGACCTCGGGGCGTTCTTGGGTTCGGATGTCCCATTTTGTATTGAAGGAGGAACAGCTCTGGCAACAGGCCGCGGGGAAAAAATCTCTCCCTTACCCACAGTTGAGGGATTGTACCTAGTGCTGGGGAAATATCGCAGCTTACAAGTGTCTACTGCTTGGGCTTACCAAACTTTTCGCGAACAATTCGGAGATCGCTATATCTCTGACGAAGCAGGGTTAGAAGAGCGTCGGCAACGGGTACATTCCGGGCCTATGGTTTCGGCGATCGCTCGGCACGATCTGTCTAAAATTGGCAACGAGCTGTATAACGATTTAGAGCGGGTGGTTTTACCCGTTTATCCCCAAGTGGTTCAGTTGCGCGATACCCTGGTTCGACAAGGAGCCGCCAGTGGTGTTTTGGGAGTGATGATGTCCGGTTCCGGGCCGAGCGTCTTTGCCGGTGTTGAATCGGAAGCCCAGGCACAGCGGGTACGAGAGGAAACCGCACGGGCGATTCCCAATCCGGATCTGGAGCTGTGGGCAACCCAAGCCATTCCCACAGGGATTGATGCGATCTCCTCGTGACGGACTCCCTGAAAATCGATCGTGCTACCTGCAATCTCGAACATCGAGAACCTCCAAGATGCGATCGACCGTGGATGGAAAATAAGACTTTGGGAACCGGACGTGGGACAATTGGACAAATTCCTGACGCGAAAACCGCAAACTCCATACTTCATCCTGCGCCCTTCCCCATGACGCAAACTCCAGATAAGCAATCCGATCGGCCAAAAAGCGTTTTACGCTGTTTCACCGGTTCCCTCATTTCTGGCACGATCGCCTCGGCTGCCTATGGTCTGACTCGTTCGATCTCGGCAACCTTTGCTGCCAAACCGATTCATTCGGAGAATTTGACGGCGATTAAGATTTCGATCGCCGTTCGGACTCTGGTAATGGGAATGTGTGCCTTAGCCACTTTTGTCTTTGCTCTCTCGGCGTTGGGGTTATTGGCTTTGGGAATTCAACGACTGGTGCAGCAGTTTGCTAAAGCCGAAAATGTCAAACCCTAAGCAGTCTGTGGGTTTAAGCTGTGCGCTCGTGGAGTTGGAACGGCACTACCCCGTCCGAATAGAGGTCACCGATCGCAGGATTACCCCGACCAAATGCCCCAAAATTAGTGTAGCGGACTACTAGAAACGTTAGATTGTCGTTTGTAGAGACGGATTGAGAGAGTATCTTTGGCTCTGTGCGTTTTTCCGTCGGGATTTCTTCGGGATGATGTCTGAAATCGTCGGACATTCATAAATTCGACCGCGATCGAAATTGGGCGATCGACCCCAGTTTTGCGATCGCCATTACTCTACACCCTGCCTCAACTCACAACCTGCATTTTTTTCCAGGGACTTATGACTGCTGAAATTATTTGTATTGGCACCGAACTTCTCCTGGGCAATATCCTCAACGGCAATGCTCGATATATTGCCGAGCAACTGGCCGATTTGGGCATTCCTCACTACTACCAAACCGTCGTTGGCGACAATCCCACTCGTATCAAACAAGTCCTCGAAGTGGCAGCGGGGCGATCGAACATCCTCATCTTTACCGGAGGACTCGGCCCGACACCGGACGATCTGACCACTGAAACCCTAGCGGATTTTTTCGCAACCCCTCTGGTGGAGCGAGCGGAAATTATCGCGGATATTACCGAGAAATTTGCCCATCGAGGACGGACGATGTCCCCTTCCAATCGCAAACAAGCACTCTTGCCAGAAGGAGCGCAAATCTTGCCCAACTCCGTCGGCAGCGCCCCCGGTATCATTTGGAATCCTCGTGAGACCCTAACCGTACTGACATTTCCCGGTGTTCCGGCCGAGATGAAGCACATGTGGCAAGAGACCGCAATCCCCTATCTCAAAAGCCAAGGATGGGGCAAGCAAGGCTTTTACAGTCGCACCCTCAAATTTTGGGGAATTTCCGAGTCGGAATTGGCCGAGAAAGCTGGGGCACTGCTCGATTCGACCAACCCAACCGTTGCCCCCTATGCCAATTTTGGGGAAGTGAAGCTGCGAATTTCGGCAAAAGCCAGTTCGCAAGCCGCAGCCGACGATTTAATCGATCCGGTGGAGAGGCAGTTACGAGATATTGGCGGTCGTCATTACTACGGAAAAGATGAAGAAACTTTAGCCTCAGTCGTAGGTCGTTTGTTGCTCAATGCCGGTGAAACCCTTGCGGTAGCTGAGTCCTGTACTGGTGGCGGATTGGGTCAGATGCTTACGGAGATTCCTGGTAGTTCTCAATATTTTTGGGGAGGGGCGATCGCCTACGACAATCGCGTTAAAGTGGCTTTACTCGGTGTTGACTCCGAGGACTTGGCAACCCACGGGGCGGTTTCGGACCTAGTTGCCCAACAAATGGCTGCTGGCGTGCGGTCTCGTTTGGGGACGAGTTGGGGATTGAGCGTTACCGGAATTGCCGGGCCCGGTGGCGGCACGATCGCTAAGCCAGTCGGACTCGTATACATCGGTGTGGCCGATCCCCAAGGTCGATCCCAGAGCTTTGAGTATCGCTTCGGTCAAACGCGGGGACGGGCTTGGGTGCGTCTGGTGAGTGCTTGTAGCGCTCTCGATCGCTTGCGATGCTCGATCGACATGCAATAAAGAAAAAAAATGAAATGAGTATAAATGCTGTAAATGCTGCACAATCGTCGTTACAGCCGTCAGTCAACCCCTGTATTCCCGTGGTTCGACTCGTGATTTCACGTAGGGGACTTTGAAGATTTGGAATTATTCGTTATGATAAATAACATAGATATGAATATGCTAATGTCTCCACTCAGATACTTGCGTACTGTAGCTGGAGAATAGCGCAGAATCAAATCAAGGAGCTATCTCATTGATGGATTATATTGACACAATTTTAGATCAGCTCAAAGAATGGGCACGTAAAATCACTGATGCATTGCTCGGTCCAGAGACTGCACCCGAGCCAGAACCCATTCCTGTCCCCGTTCGCGATCGCGCTTCGTTTTAGTTCTAATAAAATCCTTTGGAATCTAAAAGTCGGCTCAATATCTTAGTGATTCACGGGCCTAACTTAAATCTGCTCGGTCAACGAGAAACCAATATATATGGTAGTACGACCCTAGGGCAAATTAACGATTTATTAGAGCGAGAAGCTCAATCTCTGGATGTCAGTGTTTCTACGATCCAGTCTAACAGCGAAGGGGAACTCGTTGATGCAATTCAGTCGTGTCTGGGAAAATACCAGGGTTCGATTTTGAATGCAGCAGCTTATACTCACACGAGCGTGGCAATCCGCGACGCTATCGCTGCGGTAAGTTTACCTACGGTGGAAGTTCATTTGAGTAATATATACCGTCGAGAGTCTTTCCGGCATCATTCGTATATTGCTCCTGTGGTTCTCGGACAAATTAGTGGATTTGGTGCTCGAAGCTATCTGTTGGGTCTACACGCTCTGGTGGGTTATTTAAAAGATTCAAATCTTTTCATATCGCGCTCTCCATCTTAGATTGAATTCCCACCCTTTTTTACTTCCCTTCTCCAACCTCCAAGAGAAGGGAGTTATCTTGTTAAGTTTTCCCTGAGTGCCGATCGAACGTGTCGTCCATAGGCTATTCATTGTTATATCGGTTTCGCGGTGCGATCGCCGGAGCTGTCCTTGGAAAAATGTGGGCTTTGCGAGTCGCATCGTTTCCGGGAAAGGGGTTGTGGGCGTTGGAGCGATCGATCGACTTTCGAGAGCTAAACAGATCGCATCCATTTGGAAACGCAGACTTAGTCGACCTCATCTCCAAACAGCTCATTGAAAACGGGCGGTTGATGTTAGATGAAGATTCCGCAGCGAGTCTTACAATTCCCTGGGCAGATGGGAATACCGCACAACTCGATGCTGATGTTTGGGTGGCGCTCTTACCCATTGTTCTCTTTTTTCACGAAGATGATGCTCGACTCGCATCTAACCTGCAACAGGTTACAGCCACGTGGAAATTTTCGTCGGAAGCGACGGAAACGGTTCTGGGGGCGGGATATGCGATCGCCCTCGCCCTGCGAGAAGCTCTAAATCCGGCCGCGTTGGTTCCTCAAACCCTCAATTACTTAAATATCTTCGAGCGGGACGCTCTTTCGCTTCAATTCCCCAATCTGCTGCAAACGCTGCTCGATCGAGGATCGAGTTTAGAGTCGGTTAAGGGATTACTCGGACAGCAAACCTCGCGACAAAATCGATCTTCATCCTGCACGCCAGCGGCAGCATTGGCATTTTACTGCTTTCTGGAGACTCCAGAAGACTTTCGCGTTTGCCTGATGCGATCGCTGCAAGCCCAATACCAACCGCAACTGGTGGCGACGATCGCCGGGGCGATCGTCGGGGCTTACAATGGTTACGAAGGTATTCCCCTGTCCTGGCGCATGGCTTTGAACCCCGAGAGCGAATCCAAAAGCGAGGGGCTAGCGACTCAACTCTGGGCGGCATGGTCTGGCATTTGCGACCCCACACAGTCTCTCGATAAGTTAGAGAAGATGGCAGCAGTAACCGCTCCGGGAGTGCTGCGCCCTCGTTAGTCTTGGTGTTTGACTTGTGAATAGAGATAGTGGCGCTAGCTTTGTGAGTCTGAGTAGACTAACGCTCGAAATCGTTCGTTATCCTGAATCCTGTCAAAATCGGGATTGCACTTTGCTTCTTTTCGGCAGCGACGAGGGGCAATATCGATCGCTTTTTGCACATTTTCGATCGCCCCATCGATTTCTCCTTGCAAGGCATAGTAAGCTAATGTGCAGTTAATGTGTAGATGCTCAACTTGTTTGGAAGCGATCGAACCCTCTCTCCCTCTCCCCTCATCTCCCCCTCGAACTACATATACAAGTTAAATGCTTGACAGCTTATTTTGTATTTTGCCTAGATTTCCAGTTTACCGATTTCTCTGAGCTACGGTCCGCCAAAAACCGCATCTTCCACGTCTTGACGACTGAGAGAATATTTAAACGATCGCTGAATTTCCCGTTCCGAGCCATCCACGTCGTAAACTACCGTAATTTGGTCGGTATCGAGCCAGAGTTGAGCTTTCCAGTTCGATTTTTCGAGCCACCAATGATTGAGTTCTTGGCGATCCTGTTGGCAACCTCGCTCTCGCAACCAGCTTTCGAGTTCGGGAAGAGGATGGTTGTATAGAGGGGTATCGGCAGAAGGCATGGACATAAAATTTTTAGAGAGTATCAAATTTGGGAAACACGAGCAAAGCAGCAGCCACTTGAGTTAGAGGGGATCGCCTCGAAGATAGGCGATCGAAATTGCCAGCAGCAAACAGCCGATTAGGGTTAAACCCATCAGAAATAAGACAAAAACCTCGCCAGAAGAAAGCGGGCGTTCGGTGGGGTCGAGGTATGCCGAATCCCGAATCGGACTCGATGAGTCTTCCGGTCGATCGAGTTCTGACGGTCGCGGAAACCCAGCTTGGGAGTGGCGAATCCGTTCGTCGTAAACCGCACGACGTTCCCGATTGCCTAGGGTTGCATAGGCCTCGTTCAATTGCTGAAATTTGGGGGTTGCCACGGAAAGGGGGAGTTCGGTCGTATCTGGATGATAGCGCTTGCTTAGCTTCCTGTACGCCCGTCGGATCTCGAAAGCCGATGCAGATGGATGTAGACCTAGTACGGTATAGTAGCGAGCGGCCAACACTGCGCATCGAAAGTCTTGGTAACGTCCCTGTTGATGAGTTCGGCTTCTGTGGTGAGTCACAGCACATTCCACGCGACTTACTTTCAGATCGCAAAGATCCCAACTTGCGCTGAATTTCCCGGTTCCCTGACTCAGGAAGCACGTTTACGCCATGGTGGGTCTTTTCGTTTGTCAGATGGGTCTAATTTTTGGTAACTATCCCTATTATACGGGGTTTCAATGCGATCTCTAGAATACGTGGAAGCAACTAAACTCGCTCCGAGCTTAAACTTTAGAGCGAGCTAAAAAATGATTTTAACGATTTTGACGAGTCAACTCGGTTCGAGAGCCAAAAACGATCGCGTTGGCAACAGCTCGTACTCGATATTCGACTTGAGGGAAATTGCCAGAGAACCTAGAGCGATCGATTTTCGATCCCTGGAGAAAATTAACCTCAAACCCTGACCCGACCAGGGCAAAAACTCAGTTTCGATCGAATTTTCGATCGAGGCTCGAAGGAAACATTCAACCATCGGTCGAGCCTCAAGTCTTCTTAAATTAGGCAACCCACTTCTGAGCGACGAGTTCGGCCAGGTCTACCACTCGTTGGGAATAGCCCCATTCGTTGTCGTACCAAGCAACAACTTTCACCAAATCTCCATCCATGACCATCGTTAGACTTGCATCGACGATGGACGAGGCATCGTTCCCCCGATAGTCGCAAGACACTAAGGGGAGATCGCTATAGGCAAGAACTCCCTTCATCGGGCCTTCAGAGGCGGCCTGGAGAACTTCGTTAACCTGCTCGGCAAAGGTCTTTTTCTCAACCTGAGCGACTAAGTCCACGACGGAAACATTCGGCGTCGGGACGCGCATGGCAATTCCGTTCAATTTGCCTTTGAGGTCTGGAATGACTAAAGCCACAGCCTTGGCTGCTCCCGTCGAGGTCGGCACGATATTCATTGCCGCAGCTCTCGCCCGTCGGACATCTCGGTGGCTCGCATCGAGCAACCGCTGGTCGCCGGTATAGCTGTGGGTGGTGGTCATCGCACCTTTGATAATGCCGAAGTTATCGTTGAGCACTTTGGTGAACGGAGCCATACAGTTGGTCGTACAACTGGCATTACTGACGACGTTCTGAGCTTCGTGGGTGTAGTCTTGGTGATTGACCCCCATCACAAAGGTCCCAATATTGCCACCTTTACCTGGGGCCGTAATCAGAACTTTTTTCGCACCGGCTTGTAAGTGCTTGGAAGCTCCTTCTTCGGTCACGAACACGCCTGTCGATTCAATGACTAAATCGATGTCCCATTCTTTCCAAGGCAAGTTTAACGGGTTGCGATCGCTGACGCATTTTACGGTCTTGCCATTAACGGTAATCGAGTTGCTATCGGCGCTAACATCTGCATTTAGCGTCCCCAGCATCGTGTCGTACTTTAGCAAGTGAGCGTTCGTTTTCGGATCTGAGGTATCGTTTACCCCAATTAAATCTAATTGACTGTTTTCTCGGGTCAGCCAGCACCGCAAAAAGTTGCGTCCGATGCGTCCAAAACCATTGATCGCGACTCTGATCACCTTGTACCTCCTAACTATGGCAACCCCTACGATCGAGGGGAAAAAGATTTTTGTTCGTTCTAGATCTTCACTCTCATTCGCAATGGCAAAATCGAGCTAGCGAGCTTCTTCTAAGTGGGATAAAACCGAAGAAGAATACTAGAAAAAAGCATTTGAGATTCTTTAATAATCCTTATCATATCGCAAAGGTCGACCAAGTTCGCATAGCATCAGCTCGGATCGATCGAGCGCGGGGATCGAAGGTTGGAGAACCCATTGCACATCGGCGATCGCAACCCAAACTTTCGATGCGGCCCTGGAGTTTTTCCTCAAACGCGAGCCTGTCGAGCTGAATGTTCGTGGGGTGCGATCGGTTGAGATTCGGTCAGTGACGATCCGATCGGAGAATCAACAACGGACTTGAGGTTTTCTGCATTCGATCTCGCCCCCATCTTTCGATACACCATCTTAGGGTGTTGGGGGAATCGATATTATCGCGTAGCGCGCTCGCGTACCTACAAATCTAAAGTATTCGAGAATTGTCTCAAATCCAGATGAGACTGTTCTTTTGACCTTCTTTCCTTCAGTTCGCGCGCGCGCGGCACGATTCGGTTCGCTGAAGACATTCCCCGCGACTCCGGCTTACTATAGAAGTATGGTGAACTCGATGGCTTTGCTTTCTTGAATCGACAAACGTCATGTTATACATGATTATGTCAATAAAAACGAGCGATCGCCATTCATCTCATCAAAGGAACAAAATCAATCGATCCCGCTTGCCATGGGATGGAGTTCGAGCAGTTCGGACGCAATTCGTAAAAATGCATTAACCCAATTCTAGTATTTTTCCGGAAAAGCTTCCCTCGGTACTGTATCTGAACCGCAGTACCTAATTTCAATCGAGATAGACAACTCGATATCTAATAAGGAGAAGGAAAACGATCGATGTGTTCTTTTCCAGACAGAGCCGAATTCCAATCCACCCAAGCCGGTTCTGTTTGCGTAAATTTACCCAACGCGCTATCGCAAAACATTAATTCTTGATATGATATCGCGTGACATTGGTGTGGTGTGGTGTGATAGGAGCAATAATGCCGAATTCTGTTGACTTAAGCGGCAGGCCATTTCACTTTATTGGTATCGGTGGAATTGGTATGTCAGCTTTAGCTTATATTTTAGCCAAACGCCAGCTCCCCGTGTATGGTTCGGATATTCGAGCCAACCACATTACTCAAAGATTGCAGGATCTGGGCGCTCATATTTTTTGGAACCAAAAAGCCAGTAATCTAGACGAATTTAAAAATCACAATCGAGATCGTCAGCGCCCAGATTTTTCCACTGGAGAAAGTGGCAGTAGTTTGGCGGCGTCTCTTGCGACACCCGAGGGTCAACCAACACCCAAAGTAGCGGATTGTCTCCCACAAGTTATTTGTTCGAGCGCGATCGATCCGACGAATGAGGAATATCGCGCGGCTTTAGAGCTGGGCTGTCCGATTTTCCATCGTTCGGATTTGCTAGCAGCTCTGATACAGGAGTACCAGAGCATTGCGATCGCCGGAACTCACGGCAAAACCACCACCAGTAGCATGGTGGGGTTCGTGTTGCTGCGATCGGGCTTAGATCCGACGATTGTCGTGGGGGGCGAAGTGAAAGCCTGGGACGGAAACGCTCGTTTGGGTCGAGGGAAACATCTGATAGCCGAAGCGGACGAATCGGACGGTTCTCTGGTTAAATTCGCACCTAAAATCGGCACGATCGTCAACATCGAACTCGATCATCCCGATCGCTATGCCAATCTCGATGAAGTGGTCGATATCTTCCACACTTTTGCCAACCGTTGTGAAATCCTGGTGGGTTGTTGGGATTGCCCGGTGGTTCGAGAACGGTTCGATCCCCAGATTCGCTACAGTCTAGACCCCAAATCCGGTGCTGAGTATACCGTCGACATGGTGGCTTACAATGCAGGCGGAACGACGGCTCGGGTTTGGGAACGAGGCAAAGTTCTGGGGAATCTAAAGCTCGGGGTTTTGGGAAAACACAACCTCAGCAACGCTCTAGCAGCGGTTGCCATCGCTCGCTCGCTCGAAATCGAATTTGCGGCGATCGCCGATGCTCTGGCTGATTTTGAAGGGGCGCGTCGTCGTTTCGAACTGCGCGGGCGTGCTAATGGGATTTGGTTTATCGATGACTACGCTCATCACCCCAGTGAAATTCAGGCAACGCTGGCGGCCGCTCGCCTGAGAGTGGGAACCGAAAACCAGAGTCCCAAAAGGGTTGTAGCAATTTTTCAACCCCACCGCTACAGTCGCACTCAAACCTTTTTATCAGAATTTGCTTCGTCTTTTGGCGATGCAGATGTCGTCGTGGTGAGCGATGTCTATGGCGCGGGGGAATCGAAGGTCGAAGCGTTTGGAGGCGAACGAGTTGCCCGAGCGATTTCCGAGCGTCACAGACAGGTAAACTACTGGCCCACGCTAGATCGAATCGAAACCGGATTGCAGGAAGTTTTGCAACCGGGAGATTTCGTCATCTTTTTAGGTGCGGGAAATCTCAATCAAGTTATTCCCAAAGCGGTGGAATTTCACCGACAAGTTGAGTTCAGTGGTGCGTTGTGAGTTTTGCGATTTACTCTCAAAACCTAAATCCAACTTCGTAGAATCCAAAATCTATTGGTAATGACTCTTTCATACAACTGGCTTCCAACTCCAACCCAAACGCGCAATGTTCCGGTTACGACGTCCCCCATTTATCTATCAGAAACTGGGTGTCCCATATACCCTCAATATCCCCTGGCCAAGCTGACGTCTTTTAAAGTTGGGGGACCTGCCCAATGGTGCATGAATCCCAAACGAATTGAAGATTTGCAAGCGGGGCTGATCTGGGCCGATGCCGAAGGTTTACCCGTGACCCGTTTGGGCGCGGGTTCTAACTTACTGGTGAGCGATCGCGGTTTGTCGGGTTTGGTGATTTGCACTCGCCATCTCCGTCATACTCATTTCGACCCGGATTCCGGTCAACTGAGTGTTGCCGCTGGAGAATATCTACCTCGTTTGGCTTGGGCTGCTGCCGATCTCGGGTGGAGTGGCTTGGAATGGGCCGTGGGCATTCCCGGTACTGTAGGCGGTGCAGTGGTGATGAATGCTGGCGCTCACCGTTCCTGTATCGCAGATTTGCTCGTGAACGCTCACGTTCTATCCCCGAATGGAAAGCTAGAAATCTTGACTCCAGAAGAATTGGCGTATCGATATCGGACTTCGATGTTGCAAAGCGATTCTCGGTTCGTGGTACGAGCCACCTTCCAACTCAAACCCGGCTACAATCGAGCGGACGTTCGGAAACTCACCCGCGAGCAAATGCACAAGCGACGAACTTCTCAACCCTACCACCGACCGAGTTGTGGAAGCGTATTTCGCAATCCTACGGCTCATACGGCGGGATGGTTGATCGAGCAAACAGGTCTCAAAGGTCATACGATTGGTGGCGCACAGGTCGCCGAGCGGCACGCAAACTTCATTCTCAACTGCGGGGGCGCGACGGCGAGCGATATTTTCCGCTTAATCCGTCACGTGCAAGAACAAGTCGAACGGAATTGGCAACTTCGCCTCGAACCCGAAGTCCGAATGTTGGGAGAGTTTCAACACGTGTAATAACGATGAAGTTGCCGAGGGGCATTGGTGAAAGGTTAAGGAAGATCGCTCGTTTATCGATCGAAGGAGCGATCTCTAGGTTGTGGAGACGAGTCAATTAGCTCAGTCCGAGCAAGCGCTTGAGTCGATCGCAACTCTCCTCAATCCGCCACCAGCGGGTAAAATCCTTTACCCGATCGCCTTTTGGTAGCATCGATAGGCTTCTTCATCGAAACAGACGAAGATAACTTTTTCTGGCGTATCCTGCTGCTTGAGAAACATGACCGCAGCCTCTAAAGCGATCGTCGCGGCTCGATCGAGAGGCCAGCCTAAATTTCCCGTCCCGATCGCCGGAAATGCCAGGGTTTGAACCTTTTTTTGCTGTGCCAATACCAAGCAGTTGCGGTAGCACTGAGCTAGTTTTTCTGCGTCCCCTTGTTGCCCTCCGTTCCAAGCTGGGGCAACGGTGTGAATCGTCCACTTTGCCGGTAGGTTGTAGCCTGGAGTGATGTGAGCGTCTCCGGTTTGGCAAGGGGGAAGCTGCTCGCACGCCTCGCGTAACTCGGGGCCTGCTGCAGTATGAATCGCCCCATCCAAGCCATTCGTGCCTGGAGTATAGTGCGGCGAGGTATTATTGACGATCGCATCGACTTGCTGCTCGGTAATATCCCCCAAAACAACCTCCAGCCGATGCTTGACTACTTTTTTGAACTGATGCAGGTAGTAGTCGGAACTGCCTGATTGGTGCATACTGCGCGCTCGGGCGTGGGATTGGTAACGGGCGGCTTTGCGCGATATCTTGATGTTTCCCACTTGGATATCGGTTTCTAAACTCCGCAAGGCTTCTACTTCTCTAGCCATTTCTGGAGACTTCGGTGCCATAACCCGAAATTGTACTTGTGCGCCGGAGAGTAACTGAGTTGCCCCATCGCGATCGCCGCGATCGATGTATTTGACGGCTTCGGCTTTCGCCCGTGCCGCTTCTAGCAGCGCCACCTGTTCTCGTACTTCGTCGCTAAAAGGCAACTCGTCCAACTGCGCCCCTGGCATTGCGGATAAATTCAACGACACCTGCATCGTTTGCCGTTGGGCAATATCGGGATCGTCCCACCAGAGACGAAAATGACACAAATCGATCGCTTCGGGGGTGGGGGAAACTTTCAAGCGCAATGCCACAATAAAAGGATTCCCCAATACCAAATTGGGCAACTGATACTCTCCCTGGCGAGAAATTTCAAAATCGTTGAAGACATCGAGCAGTTCCACATCCCCTTGAGGTTCCACCCGCAATCGGACGTTACGCCCGCAGGTGGCGATGATGCCCTGGAGTTCGGTGCCGAAAATATCGGGTAAATCCTTGGGGGAATCGATGTAATAGTAGTTGCCATCGCCGCAACCCGCCATGGATTCGAGCAAATCTTCGTTGTAATCGTTCCCCACTCCCATCGTGGTGGTGCTCACTCCCCGTTGCGCCAGTCCTCGCACGTCAGAACCAATGACATCGGGATTGGTTTCGCCTCGGTTTGCCAATCCGTCGGAGAGCAAGATGACGCGATTGAGGTGTTGGGAATTCAGGTGTTGGGAGACTTGTACGCCCCCTTCCACCCATCCCGCATGCAACGCTGTCATGTTTCTCGGTTGGATGTGCTGGATCTGGCGAATAATTTCAGCTTTCTGGGTTGCCAGGGTGCTCGGAACGAGGGTATCGATGCGGTCGTCGTAGATAGTGACGCTGATGCGATCGCTTGGTAGAAGTTGCTCGACAGCGTAAACCGCAGCTTTGCGAGCGTACTGGAT
>NZ_JADEXN010000063.1 GCF_015207075.1 Zarconia navalis LEGE 11467 | reverse complement strand
AGTTATAGCCGTCGCGCTTGGCGGGTGTGGACACTTGAGAAATCAAGCTCAAGTTAGCATTTTCTTCTCTCCCCCCGCTCCCCCTGCTCACCTTCACGATGCCAATGGTTGCTATAGCATGACCTCCTGCCCATTAATCCGAACTGATGTTAATTCAAAGTCGATGGGAAGTTTGTGGATAACGTTATCCACAAACTATAAATGGGGATTAAGCTGATTGTTGACGCTTCAGTGAAGCATTAGCGATTAACCCGAGAACGTAATTCTGAAGCAATTGCTCCCGATACACCTTTGCGGCATTCCCTTTCAACTTCAACATATTCGGATTCCCCGTCTTCAAGGCTTCACTCGTCAACTTCTGAGTTTCTTCTTGTGCGAGGGAACTCAGATAATCCCCAACGACTCTTTGCTTCTCCAGAGCAAGAGCTTCCTCTTTGACAGCTCGCTCTTCTTGGCGACATTTTTCCCGCTGTGCGGCCAACTCTACTAATCTCAGCGTTTCGCGTTCGGCTTGTTTTTCCCGAATTAACTCTTCCTTACTCTTAAAGCCCGCTGGAGCCACATAATCCTCCTCAATCGACTTCACCAGAAAACCCGCCGGATTCTCCAGCTTCCCCTCGCCTTGGAGCAAGTACTCCAGAATCTCGACCTTGTGTTGCAAATATTCGCTTCGATGGCGCGCCATCAGCCTCTTCACCTTTCCCTTTGAGACTCCCAAACCCGTCAGACGAGCTTCGAGTTGCTTCGTCCGAGCAGTAGTTGGCGACAGAGCTTTCGGTCGCGCGTGGCATTTTGTTTCCTCTGCCCGGTCGAAAATAACCCTCCACAATTTACAAGAGAGCTTCTTGAAGCGTTGTTTTTTCTCCATCGGCACGATGAAACCAATCTCCTCTAACTCCCCAATCGCTGGCAAGAGTTTCTGCTTGAGATTGCCAGTATGATAGCTCTTCGACATCCCCAACTTCTGAAAAGCCAAAGTGTGTAAATCGAACTCCCAATGTTTCTTGAGGTAAAACTTTTTATCGAGCAGTCTAAAAAGTCGCTTCGCTGTCGGACTCTTCAAACGGCGATAAATTCCCAAATCGATACTTTTGAGATTGCCTAGCCTAAAACTTTCAAACACGACCTCGTTCCAAACGAAGCTGTGGGTTTTATTTCCCTTCTCATCCACCGGAGTCGTTAGTCGCTCCAAGAGATGGAAACTTTCATCCATCCACGTTTTTTCCTGGGGGTTCCACCAAGCATTTTCGTATTTCAGCCCCACATTCAGCCATTTTTCGAGCGATTCCTTCACTCGGCGATAGTTAGCCCCATTATCCTTCCAGCCCAAAATCTTCAAAATCTCGTAGCGCGTGTAGCGTACCGTTTTGCTGTGAAAGCCCTGAAGCTTGCTCAGTTGAACCAACGCCAAGATGACCTCATCATCGAGTGCGGTTGGCAATCCATATTTCTCCGAGGCCGTAATGGTTAGTTTTCGCTCGATCGACTTTCTCGTCCCTTTATCCAAAATTCGATCCGAGAACTCCAAGGTCTCAGTCTTTGCGGACACTCGATTAGAAAGTGTTGCCAGTGGAAATTCTGCAAGGTTCAGTTCGTCTCGACCGTCAACGAAGTGTTCGAGATCGCTAAAAAGCTCGCCTTGTTTTCGATCTGAACTCATTTAGAATTACATCCTTCACGATGTTGTTGATAGTCTATAACAACATAGTTATAAGTTGTTGCCAGATTTTGTGAATTAAATCAATAAGTTACAGCAGAAAACGCACCTCAAACTACGGTAAAACGTACCTCAAAGTACGGTAAGTGAAGAGGAGTACGTACCTCAAACTACGGTAAAACGTACCTTAAACTACGGTAAATGAAAAGGAAAATGTATCTCAAACTACGGTACTGTTCAAAAATACACCTCAAATCGCAGTAAAACGTACTTCAAACCACGGTATTTAGATAAATCGAGCGGAACATTAGCTCAATCTAGAGCTTTGAAAGGAGATAGGAGAAGCTGAGGGTGTGAGGGGCTACTAGAAGACCGTTGTTGTGCCTTTTATGAGTCGAGCTAAAGGGGGGGGGTGGTAGCAAGATGTAAGGCTTAGGAAGGCTCACAGAGGCTCCTAGAAGGGTTTGAGGTGTTCTCGCGTTCGGAGTCTTTGGCGTTAATGTAGGTTGTACTTGCGACGAACGGGGAAAGTACCGTAGTTTGGGGTACATTTTTGCATTGACCGATCGCGCTCATGCTTACGGACGAACATCTCGCGTTTTCCCGAAGAGCAATCCTTTGAGGATTTATTATTCCACCGACCGTTTGTCGAGGGAATAGGGAATAGGCAATGGGCAATAGTCAGGGGTTTGGGTTAGATGCAACCCGCCCCGAGGCCTGTTCGTTTCCTCGACCCACCTCGGGGTCACAAGCCTCACCTGTTGGGGTGATGGTGTTGGGCCCGGTGAAATCCCCATCCAACACCTGCACTATTCCCTGTTGCCTATTCCCTGTTGCCTTTTACTTAATGTTCCACAGTTTGTATAGACTCTCTGAAGACATTGATGAAATGGATCGGATTCGTTTATAAGCACTTGAATATATTGACGAAGGAGATGTAGGTGAGATAAATCCTCGAAATTTTCTCGCGTATTTTTGTGGAACAGTGTAGGTTATCTGGGACAAAAATAGTAAGCATTCAGCCGTCAGCCGTCAGCCGTCAGCTTTTAAAGAAGGTTGAAACAAGCTGACCGCTGATAGCTGATAGCTAAAGGCTTACGCACGATGAGTTTTGTATGGGAGCCGATTTTTCCAAATACCGAGATGAAGTTTTACGATTGCGCCAAATGGGGATTTCCACCCCAGAAATCTGTGGACAGCTAGGTTTAAGCAGTGACATCGTTATCGAACTCATCATCGGAGCTTCTAGCATCCCTCCCATCATCCAGGAGCCGGAGAAGCATTTTTCTACCAGACCGCGAGGGCGACCGCGTCAAGTCTGGGAAGAAGCGAAGGTCGAGAAAGTCTTCGACCTATTGAGCCGACCTGCGACCGTTCTGGGTTATCGCAGCCAACTGTGGACTCTACCCCGACTGGTCGAGGGAGCTGCCAAGCACCAGCTAGGTCTCTCCAAACGAATGCTACGGCGATATTTGACCCGTTTGGGACTGACGTTTTCAGACCAACTCGAACAGTGTAGCTGCAAGCTGCCCCTAGAGTTGAACGAGGTCGGCCACAGCAAAAGTGCAATGCTCTACCTGGTGAGGGAGTTTCACGCCCAGGATTTTGGTCTTGAATACCTTACACCTGCTGTTGCCTTGGTTGGATTGACCCCGAGCAATCGGATTGCATTAGCCGTTCACCATCGCCACCGGGTACTGACTGATTTTGTAGAATTTTTTTTGCGAGAACTGTTGGTGCTTCATGCCGACAAACACATAGTTGTTGTTGTCCCCGGTAAAGGGGAGTACCGCTGCGAACGATTGAGGCAATTTGTGTCTGGATTCCGACGACTTCACCTGTACGAGTTGGGCTGAATTTAGATACAACTCTCCCATACGCCATAATGACGTTCTAAGAATGTTGAATTGTCAATGCGACCTCTGGTATAACCCCTGAAAAAACTGACGACTAGCTGTCAAAAGCAAAAGCCAGTAACCACCGAGCGAACCTATCGATCGACCTCTGAAATTAACCTCGTTGAGCTTTGAAATGCTGTTTCCGTTGAAATAACCCTTAAGTGAGCCACTTCTAAGCTATTTTGGCTAGAAGCACCAGAGTTTTTGCTTCAAAGATTAAGTGTCAATTCTCGATAGTAACCGTCTCATCGCATTCTTTAGCACCGTATTTTTGTCAGCCTAATTCTTCTCTTGTGTTGCAGTTGGTGTTGTTATAGAACTGCCTTGAAGCTGTGAGTTACAGCAGGCGCGATTCCTCGTTTTGAGGTGAGTTGGCAAGCCTCCTCCACCCCAAAACGAATCGCGCCAGGTGGGACACCCCCCTGAACCCCCCCCCTCTTGGGTTCGGAGTTAGGTGTTCGGGGTTCGGAGTTTTTTTGGGTTTGGGGTTAGGTGTTGGGAATGCGGAGTTGGAAGAGGCAGCAGGCGTGGAGAGTTCGGTGTTCGGTGTTAGGAGTTCGGGGTTGGAAGAGGCAATAGGCAATAGGAGGGGAGAGAGTAGACAAAGCTCATGGCTCAAATACCTGCCAGATAAGTTCTTGATTCGCCGGTCGCGATCGATAAAATTTCCCCCGTCCCTTGAATTCGGAATGCGGAATTCTCCCTTGTCCCCAACTCCGAACCTCGAACCCCGAACCCCGAACTCTCCGGAGGGTATGGGGTTGGTTTGAGTGGGAAGATTTAGGAATAAATGTAAATGAGTTTGAGATGAATCACGAAGAACCAAATATTCAGGAAAGGACACTTCAGTTCGCAGTCAGAATTGTGAAACTGTGTAAGTTCATGGACGAACAAGGTGGAGTGGCACGAGTTCTCTACTCACAATTGATTCGGAGTGGAACATCCATAGGAGCGAATGTTCGCGAAGCTCAGTCCGCCGAAAGCGATAAGGATTTTCGGCACAAATTGGAAATCGCCTTAAAAGAAGCAAGAGAAACTCACTATTGGTTAGTTGTTTTAGTAGCCTCAGATGTGATTCCAGAGTCAAAAATTAAAAGTCTGATGCGAGAAAGTGATGTCATCATCCGAGTTTTAGTTTCGATTACAAAAAAGCTCAAAGACAAACAGCGCCGAATCCCAAAAAATTCCACATTCAGAGACAACTCCGAACACAGAACCCCTAACTCCGAACTCTAATCATGGCTGTTTATCATTTTTCGGTGAAACATAGCTCTCGTTCGAGCGGCGGCAGTGCTGGAGGTCACGCGCTCTACATTGGTCGTGAAGGCAAGTACCAGAATCGAAACGATGACCTGGGCTTTTTTCAGTCGTGGAATATGCCCGACTGGTCACAAGGCGATCCGATTGCTTTCTGGCAAGCAGCCGATGACTACGAGCGAGCGAACGGGCGACTGTATACCGAGCTTGAGTTTGCGCTGCCGAGGGAACTGTCCCCAGAAGCGCGAGAGCGGTTGGCCCGTGAGTTTGCCGACGAACAACTTAGCAATCGTCATCCGTACGCGCTTGCGATCCACAATCCGCTAGGACTCGATCGCAAGGAACAGCCACACGCCCATCTGATGTTCTCCGAACGTCGTGTAGACGACGGGATATCAAGGAGTCCCGAACAATTCTTCAAACGCGCCAATGGCAAAAATCCAGAACGAGGTGGCGCAAAAAAGGATCGGGACTGGAATCGGATTGAGAAAGTCAGCGAGCTTCGGGTTGCCTGGGAGGAAGCAGCAAATGCAGCCCTAGCACGAGAAGGGTATCAGGAACGGATCGATCGTCGGAGTCTCAAAGAGCGAGGAATCGACAGACCGCCGGAACCGAAACTTGGTTTTTCTCAGACCGCGATGCTGCGTCGTGGCGAGCTGAGTATCGCTGCTATCGAAGTCTTAGCACTCAGACAGGAGCGAATTTTATCCGAACTGATGCAATTGAAGAGTTCGGAGTTCGGGGTTCTGGGTTCGGAGTTGTCTTTGAGTTCGGATTTGAGACCGCAGATGGAGAAGCCCGAACCGGAGGAAGTTGTCTTGGGAAAGACACTACTGGCTGAGGTGAACGAGCATATTAAAATGCTCGACGGTCAACTCAACGAAGTTCACCGGGAACGCGAAGCCTTGGGGCTAGAACAATTCTGGGGTGTTGGGATGTGGCACTATCCCGATTCTCTGAGTGAAGAAGAGGTCAGAAAACGAGTATACGAGCATCTTGGCAGCGATGAGTTACGAGAAGTTAACCGGACTTTGGCAAGTCTTTCAGGAGAACATGAGTGGTTGCAGCGGCAGATGAAAAAGCAGGAGGGCAGAGAGCGAGAGCTTGGTATCTGGCGGTACTTACCCCACGAAGCGTTGAAACTCCGTTCTGAGAGGATAGAACTAGAGGAGCGGTTGCAGTACTTCCGCCAGCGGTACGAATCAGCGACCGAACGGCATCGCGAGATTTGGTTGAGGCTGACTGGCGAGCAGATGAAGCCCCAAGTTGAAGGTATGGTTTCCGATATCTTGTCCGAACAGCGACGGCAGGAGGTGGCCCGTCCCGAAATCGAGCGTCGCCACGAAGCCCTTGAAGCACAGCTCAAGCAAGCGCGGGATTTTGCCCACCAGATAAAGCAAGTTCCCGAATTAGAGATTGCTATCGTGCGGGGCAAGGGTGAGGAGTTACCGCAATTGTCAGACAAGCAAGAGTTCGAGCAGCAGGTTGAGTTAGTGCGGTTAGCCCTGGCACTTTCTCCAGAGGGAAGGAGAGATCGGGGCTTGCGACTGTCACCAGCCTTTGGTCGGGGTAATGAGGAATAGGTGGGAGAGGGCAAGAAGGAATAAGCGTTCGGTGCGATCGGGAATTAGTTGCATTGCATTGCAAGATATTGCAAGATAAAAGAATGCGATTGCGTTTCGTTCGCACTTCACTGTTAAAGGAGCAGCCAGATGAGTAAAAATAATGTCACCTTCCGACTCGATCGCGAAAAAAGGGCGGCTCTCGACGCGATCGCCGCGAGTACGGATCGCAACCTGAGCTACGTTCTCAATGAGGCTATCTCTCTGTACTTGGAGATTCACCAGTGGCACTTGGCAGAGATTCGCCAAAGTCTCGCAGAAGCCGATGCTGGAGATTTTGCCAGCGACGCGGAAGTCGAAGCCGTGTTTGAAAAGTTGACCCATGCCCATTAAGTGGCTCAAAAAAGCTTTGCGAAACCTGGAGTCGGCTCATTCTTATATCGCCAAGGACAACCCGGCCGCCGCAGCGCGAACGCTCCGCAGTATTCAACAGGCTGTCGCTCAATTAGCAGAATTTCCCAATTTGGGCAGAAAAGGTCGCGTGGAAGGAACGCGAGAACTGATAATCGCTTCAACCCCTTATTTTGTCGTCTATCGCATCAAAGGAAATACCGTCCAAATTCTCCGCGTCTTGCATAGTGCGAGGAAGTATCCGGATTGAGTTCGGGGTTAGGGGTTCGAGGTTCGGAGTTTTCGGGTCTATCCCAAACTCCGAACTCCGAACTCACAACTCCGAACCCTTACTTGGCGCAGGTAACACTAGCGTCTCATTACATGGAAGTGCCAGCGGTGGAGCAGAAAGGGAGTTGATTTTCGGTAGGTCGAGGTAGTCAAATTGGATGGGGACGACGTATCGAGAGAATCGCAAGTACCCCGTCCGGTCTGCCAAAGTTTGGATCGTATTCGAACCCCAGGCAGAATCTCAGGTTATACTTCCTGCCTTCCGTAATCGCACTTTGAAGTTTCGGGAGTTTTTTGAGGGTCGGCAGTTCGTCAACGATGACCCAAGTTGGGGGAGCGCGTTCGTCCTCATCGAGCATGAGTTTGCCCAGAGCAATATCGAGCCATGCCGAAATCAAAGGGCGCAGAGCATCGCGCTCCTCCTCACCCCTACTGCCGATAAAAATCCATCCCGTCCGATTCCGGCTCCAATCCCCAAAAGAGAAAGAAGCCCCTGTTGTCGGCAACAGACGGAGTAACTTACCCACACGACTGAGGGAACCGAGAACCCCCCATCGTTGCTCCGCAGCTTCTCGGTCGATGAGATATGCATCTTCAGAACCTTTGACCGTCCTCTCAATCTCTTCTGGATTGCGGAGCCATTGCAGCAGTTCGGGCGTACCTTTGCCCTCGCGCTTGAGTCGTAGAAGCATGGCTTGGAAGACGACTTGAGGCGACCACTTGAAAAAATCCTCATCTTCGTCTCCAGAAGAGCTATCCGGTAGAAAGCTCTTAGCAACAGCCGTAGCGTTGAGGGGATTGGTAATTTCATCGGCAATATTCCACGAAGGACAACCATCGTAGAGCGGGTGAAGTAAGATGTCCCCCGGTTTCCCCAAGCGCGACCAAAATTGAAGCGAAGGATCGTAGACGATGGCAAACTCACCTCTAGCTCTTACTTGCAGCAGCAGATGGTTGAGAAGAACGGTTTTTCCCGTTCCAGAATCTCCAGCCAGCATGAGGTGGTAGCGTTCTTTGTCTGAAGGGATTTTGAGAAATTCGGTTTTGCCATTGACGGTACAGGGAATGCCGATACCATCACCTTTAACCTCGCGGTTAAATTCAGCAGGTGAGGCTTGCTTTGTCCCTTCTAAGGTTTTGGGAGTCAATTTTTTCTTTTCCCGTTCCAGATGAAAGAATATTAGTCCAGAGAAAATTGGAAGCCAGATAATTGTTGAGCGAGTCGCTACCTCAAGGATGAAGTTCTGAAATAGTGGAGAAGAGCGACCTTTTAATGTCGTCAGTAGAAGGGTGATGATGACAGAGATAATTGCAGAACAGATTGCGTAGCGCGGATATTTTTTATAGCTGTACATGAAGCAATCTCACACCTCCTTGATGACTTTCTAGTGCGTAAATATTGCCAATTATTGTACTAAGATTCTGTTGAAACTCAATAGTTTGGAGAAAGTAAAAAAGGGGAGAAATGCTCCCCTTTTTTTTGATTCTATAACCTGAGTCTATAACTGAGGTTTAACCTTCGAGTTTTGAATCATTGGGCTGATTCTTGAAAACGAACTCCACGATTTCATCCGATCGCTCTCCAAAACCCTCACCCTCGCGCTGCCTGTCTTGTTCGAGGGTCTGTGCGAGTTCGTTGGATATCTCGATGCCGAGAAGACCCTGCTGTCTTGTCTCCGATTCAAACACTTCGACAAACCTGTCAATATCCTGAAATTCGTCAACCTCAGAGCCAAGCCAGACGCTTGGTTCTTCATAATCGGTTCTATCTTTTGCCCTTCGCTCGAAAATGGTTCCAAAGAAGGTATTCATCGGGCTATCCCAACCGACGGTGATGGTATAGCAGTCGTACTCGATATTATGTCTGGACATTAATGTAATCTTGAATTCAGCAGCAAAAAGAGTATCAATATTAACTAAAAATTGATAGTTTTGAGTCGTCAATAGTTTCTGATTAGTTTTGTGAAGTTTATCAATAAAATACGTTAAAGATTAAATCTAAACGCTTATAAAATGGCGAAAGTCATGAGCATAAAACCGATACAGGAGTATATCTCTTTTGAAGATGGAAAGCAGTCTGTTAATGTTGTCAAGTTAGTGAAGTTGTGGGAACGATTGGGTCTATCTGGTCAAGAATTCATGGAGCTGATAAGAGAAGAAGTCGAGCGAAAGCAGAGTAAGAATGCTGGTGAATAGAGAGAGTTTTGGGTGAAAAATTGGTCTGTATACCTAGAAACCACCTTTGTGCAGACAAAAAAAAGGGGGGGATTCCCCCTAAATCGTTTATTTCAAATTTGATTGAGATGCATCAGATAAGTTGCGAGATTGCTCTTCTGGAGAAAGAAACGTCACGAACTTTACCCCTTCTGCCTCTCGTTGCCTTTGCTTTTCCATTAAGTCCCGAACAATTGCTCTCAAGTCATAATTGAATTGACGAGCGTGAGTCTCTCGAATTTCTCGAACCTCAGCCACAATCGAGTCTTCCCAATTTTTAGTTTCTTCATTCATAATCCCACCGATCCATCAATTCTAATGGCGTACAAATTAAAGGTGAAGTATACCCCAAAGAATCAAATAAGCTCATGATTCTTTTTTGAATTTCACCATTGGCAATATGTTTGCAGTTCCAAGTCATCAGATAGTCAACGCGATGTCGGGTAGCAATAGCAATATGAAGAGCATCTTCGGAAGCCTTTACGGGTAAAATTCGTTGGTCAATCAAAGTTTGAGCAAGGTTAGCAACTTCGTCATCTATTTTGAGAAAATTAAGGCCTTGAATAAACTCTTTTCGTTTTTGACTAGCAGCTCGATCTCCAGCCTGAATTTCACGTTCGACTAACTCAGAAATAACGAGATGATAATTCTTTTGGCGATATTCCCACCATTCTCGTGTTACCTCTTGATGTGCTGCCATAATAAGGTCGCGACTATTCTTGCTGGTTAAATAACTAATAACACTAGTTTCAACATATACAGATGCTTTTTGATACTCGTTCATCGGGTACTCCTAGAGAAAAGCCGACTCTATTGAATAGAAGTCGGCTTTTTTTTGTTTTGAAGAAAGATTAAAAATGAACTTAGTTTGCTACATTTTTAATTCTTAATATTCAGAAGGTAAAATTAAGATGTAATAGAGTCCATCTCGTTTTCTTCCTTCAGTTGTTAGACAGCAGTAAAGCGCAATTCGCTCCAGAGGAAAATCCGTCCACTCGATGGTCTCCCGATACACTACTTTACCCTTATCCCATTCACAGTATAAAGTTGCCGAGCTGTCTTCATGTACCTCTAAGTTCCAAAACTGAATAGAACGTAACTTAGGGTGATTTTTGATGCTTGACTCTTCCTGTAAAGCGGCGATTTTATCCATCAGCCAATAACATTCACCCGTATCAGCCAGATACTTCGTTCCATCTGTAAGTAAGAAATAAGGAAATAGAGGCGAGTAACGATGCCATACCGTTGTCCCGCGAAATTGATGTAGTCCAGTTTTAAGTTTTTGTCTTCTTTCTAGTTTGTTAGTCATTCTATTCTCTCCAATTAAAAAGGGGACTTTCCTAATTTATAAAAGTCCCCTGAATTTATTTTTTTATTGATATTTTTTAATCAATCATCAGTAGGCTCGTTCCGATTTTCCAGAACAAACTTACGAAACTCACCCGCTAATTCTCGATCGTCTTGCTGGTTTTCGCGTTGCTCTCGTTTACTTGAAAAGTCCGAGCTATACGGTACGATCGTCCGTTGTTGGTGTCGTGGGTTCATTATCCGTCTGTTCCATATTCCGAAATGGATTCTTCCCGGTTAGAAAACTCCAGATTTTGAACGTTGCTGTCTCCCATCGCTTCTGAAACTCGTACTTGAGGGTATCGCCATGACAGACGATTCCGGGCAATTCCAGACACGAGAATTGTACGAATGCCATGTGGCAGCAGAACGGATTGATATCGATCGCCTCAAAGAACATCACCTTATTCGGTGCGTAACCTTTGCGAGCGATAACCTCACAGGCTGCAATTAGCATCGCTCCAGCTCCACAAGCCGGTTTGGAGATGGTGAGATAGCCCTGACGTTCGATGACCTCCTCGCAACCGAGCAATGTCATCTCTGCTGCAAGTTGAGCCACTGGGTATGGGGTAAAGAACTCGCCTTTGGTTTGCTTGCTCCTTTTGCCACCGATTTCCATTTCGGTGTAAATCTCTCCCAAGAAGTCCCCCCACTCAGAATTAAGAGCTATCATCGTTATCTCCAAAAGAGCGGCAAATTCGTTAAGGGTCTCTCGGTCGTACTTGGCAACTAGCTTCAAGTAATCAGCTTCGAGGGTTTCAAAACACTCATCTTTGGGAAGATTGCTGAAGTTGTACGGGCGGTTGTGCATCGCGATGGCTGAAATTTCGACCCAATCCCGGAACACCTCAAAGTGCGATCGACTGTAGGCTAGTTTGTCGAACTTGTTGCAGAAGTCCTGCTTGAGTTTGGTGAAAGTGTTTTGAGTTGATTGAGATCGATTTTCTCGATTTTTGTTTTTTGTTGTGTTATTCATATTATTAGCAATAAAAAGAGGGACTCAGCCATTTGGCTAAATCCCTTAAAAGTTTGGATTGATGAGCTACTGAATGGTTGGTTCAGTAGCTCGACCGTTCATATGCTTTTGCAGATGCTTGGTCTTTTTCTTACGTCTGCGCCGTTTCGGTGTAGGCGTTTTTTCGACTGCCATCTTTAACTCCTGGAGTTGAGTGGCGATATTTTCCATTGCGTTAGCAATGTCTCGATTTCGCCTTCTCCCGGTGATGTAGTCTCTAAGCGCACCGAGCCATCTAAAGATAGCTCCGATCCCTCTAAAGAGCATTTCGATATGCGTCACGAACACCCCTCCCAGAATCATTCCTGAGAAGAGATATATCTTGTCTAATGCATCCATAGTTTTTTCTCCTTATTTTATGGATTGAATAAAGCTCGATAAGCCCAATGCAATCGCTGCCGAATTACAGCCATCACTTCGGAAATATCGAACGACGAAAATGACGGGAAATGCATTCCGAGAACGAAGCCTAGGAATGCATTACACAAATGAATCCCAAGAATGAATTCCAGGAACGCATTACATAAATGAATCCCAAGAACGAAGCCTGGGCATAAAGAATGGATATATATCCCGTTGCTGATTCGCGTGAATGCCGAACGGCAAGCATCGCGAGAACAACTTCCGGTTGCAATATCCAGATATTGAGTTAGGCAAATATCCAAGGAAACTTCCGCGATCGAGGAAGAGGAATTTTTGCCGATTCAGTAACAGTTTTTGAACAGCAGAAACGACTCGCCAGCTTGAAGAGCGTTTTGCGAGTCTTTTCCTGAGATAATTTCCGATCTGTGTCCCGGATAAACTGTTCCGGTAAACAGGGGAGAGAATCTTTATCTCTTCCAACGAAAAATGCCAACAAACGAGCATCTTTCTCTGTCATATAAATTCGATAAAATAAATCGAAAAGACAGTAAAATAACTCTTTTATTGTAACAGCTATTCTGGTGTTGGGTTGTGTGAGTAAGAGGCAATAGGCAATAGGTTGGAGAAGGCAATAGCTTGGAGAAGGCAATAGGCAATAGTTTTGAGGCGCGGAGTCGAGGGAGGCAATACGGGGGAGAGACAAGCTCACAGGGAATGTTTTTTGACAATCGACCGATTTAGGTCGTGAGGTCAACGAAAATTCAAGGGTTCAGCGATTGCCAGCTCCTTCGCAAGTCCCGTTGATTCGCTGACATCTGACGGAGTCGCGTGCGCTCGTGCTTACATTTGAGGTTTAGAGTTCTGAATAACGGGAGGTGTAATTTATAGCGTTTCTAAATGAGATGTGAAACCTGAATCCCATTTTTTTGACTCTGAGAAAATACGTCAAATCCTTTCCCACTATTGCCTATTGCCTATTGCCTATTGCCTATTGCCTATTCACTTCAATCTAGTTTCAGCTCCCCAATGAAAACGCCACAGCTTGCAAAAACTCTACACGAGGAAAAACCAGATGTTGACCATCGCGAAAATGGGTAAAGGGAGTGCGCTGTACTACGCCAATCTCGCCCAGGAACAGCAAGAATTCGATGCGACAAAACCCGGCGAACCTCCCGGTACGTGGTGGGGAGCTGGAGCTAAAGCATTGGGTCTGCAAGGAAACATCAACAGAGCGGATTTTATCCTGCTATTCAATGGCTTTTCTCCCGAAGAAGAGAGTCTCGTCAAAAATGCAGGTCGCGAGAACCGAGTCCCCGGTTGGGATTTAGTCTTTGCCCCACCCGCCTCCATCGGCAAATGCTTGTGGGGCATCGCCCCCCCAGAAATTCGCGCCATTGTTGAGGAGTGCCACGTTCTCGCCCAACAAACGGCACTCTCCTATCTCGAAGAACGAGCCTGGGTTCGTCGGGGACAAGGGGGACGTGAAGTCGAGAAAGCCGGATCGGTCGTCGCCATTTATCCCCACGGTACCAACCGCAATGGAGAACCGTTCCTCCACAGCCATTGCCTGGTCTTGAACCTCGCAGTTTCCCAAGAGCAAGAGCATTGTGGAGCGCTGCATTCAAAACCGCTATACCAAGCCAAGATGGCCGCCGGAGCCATCTATCGGAGCGAGCTTGCCCATCTACTCCAGCAGGGTCTCGGTCTAAATTTAGAGCGAGTGCAGAGTTGGTTCGAGTTGCGAGGATTTTCCCGCGAGAGAGGAAAATACCGAGACTTGATGAATCTTTGGTCGTCCCGTCGGCGAGAAATCGAAGAGCACAACCCCCAAAACGCTAGGGAAGCCCAAGCCATTGCCTACAAAACTCGTGCCGAGAAGCCAGAACTTCCTCCCCGAAGTCAGTTATTTACTCAGTGGCAGGAGACCGGAAGAGAGTACGGCTTCGGACCCGAGCAAGTTCAAAAGTTAGTGAAGATTTCTCTCGAACGCGAGCGAGAGGGGCTAACGCGAGTTC
>NZ_JADEXN010000062.1 GCF_015207075.1 Zarconia navalis LEGE 11467 | reverse complement strand
CAATCGCGCGTACATGGTAAGGGCGAGTTCCACCCCCCCCGCACCACCGCCGACAATGCCTAAATTTAGAGTTTTTTGCGGCGATCGACCGACGAGATCGACCAATTCGTGCCAGCGATCGAGAAACTGGGGTACGGGTTTGGCGGGGATAGCGTGTTCCATCGCACCGGGAACGGCGATCGTGGCGGGGGTACTCCCGATATTGATGGAAAGAACGTCAAAGGATATCGGAGGGTGATTGGCGCACAGAACGCGATTTGTCTTCAAATCCAAGCCAATGACGCGATCGAGGATGAGATGAGCGCCAGCAAAACCAGCTAAGGGCCGCAAGTCGATATGGCACTCGTCAAAATCGTAAAATCCGGCAACGTAACCCGGTAGCATTCCCGAATAGGGGGTGTGAGAGGTTTCGGTAATCAGGATCGGTCGCACGCCGGGAAGGGGGTCGATCCCCCACAGTTTCAGGGCGATCGCGTGGCTGTGTCCGCCACCGAGAAGAACGAGATCGCGAGTAATCTCAGATGAAGCTAGCTGCACTATTTTATGGCAATTCTAGCAAGGAGGGGGGAGAGTTCGGAAGCGCCCGAGCGCGGAATTGGATCTGGGGAGAATAACTCATTTGACTCATTTTTGAAGATCCATTCACTCTCCCCGGCAATCGACTTTTTTGTCCTGGGTATCGATCGCCAAAGGAGTGGGTAGACGATCGCCTTTTTGGGTGATGGGAAACAAGTCTTGTGGGTGAAGCGATCGACTCGGCTCGCATCGTATCTTATAGATTCATCGACATGAGCCTGTAACGGTCTCACCTCAACGAGGTGGGACTTTTTTTTGGCTTCCATTACCAGGGGAGTGAGTGGACGATCGCCTTTTTGGGTGAAGCGATCGACTCGGCTTGCATCGTATCTTATAGATTCATCGACATGAGCCTGTAACGGTCTCACCTCAACGAGGTGGGACTTTTTTTGCTTCCACTGCCAGGGAATACTTTGCACAATTGGTGCGATCGCTCATTGGTATCGAACGAGATTGCCAGGGTTGACTCTCCTCCCGCTCTCCCAGCGACGCCAGCTCAATTTCACCGGAATCTAAAACACATGCACTTATAAGCAAAGCAGCTTTCTTCGCTTCCCCTACTCCTCTTTTGTCATCTCCTCAGAGAAATTATCGTGAAATACTTGCGCCCTTGCTGCTTCAACCCGCAAAATCGTCAAGGTTAGAGAAGCCCACAATCTACCATTGAAAATCGAATGAGCGATCGCACTTTAGAACAACCCCTCGACGAACTGCAAATTTTCCTCGATATTGCCACCGAAGCTGCCATGGCAGCCGGTGCAGTGTTGCAATCCTTCTGGGGGAAACTCGACAGTATCGAAGAAAAAGGTCGTCCTGGGGATCTCGTCACCAATGCCGACAAAGCGGCCGAAGCCGTCATCCTCGAAATTTTGCGCCGCCACGTTCCCCACCATAATATTCTCGCTGAAGAATCCGGAGCGCTCGGAGGCAAACCCAGCAAATACCGCTGGGCGATCGATCCGCTCGATGGAACGACGAACTACGCTCACCAATTTCCCTTTTTTGCTACTTCTATCGGACTCCTGATTGACGGCGTGCCGTCGGTTGGGGTCGTGTTCAACCCCTTTACCCAGGAACTCTTCCGAGGTGCAACGGGTTTAGGGGCCACTTACAACCGCCAATCCATCGGCGTTTCTAAGACCCAAGAGCTAGAAAAAAGCTTGCTGGTGACGGGTTTTGCCTACGATCGCCGAGAAACCTCAGATAATAATTATGCCGAATTTTGCCATCTAACTCATCTAACTCAAGGGGTTCGGCGCAGTGGTTCGGCTTCGGTAGACTTAGCTTATGTGGCTTGCGGACGGCTAGACGGTTACTGGGAACGGGGTCTGTCTCCCTGGGACGTGAGCGCGGGAATTGTGTTGGTGCGCGAAGCCGGGGGTCGGGTGACGGCTTACGATGGTAGTCCGTTCGATCTCGAATCGGGTCGAATTCTCGCCACCAATACCGCTATCCACGATGCGCTGAGTGCGGAACTTTTGCAAGTACAGGCACGATAGCGCGAGCCGATCGAGCGCCCTTAGTGCTGTGGGTGAAGTCTACAATTTTGTCAGGCACTCAGCTCTCCAACTGTCGTGTTAAGCGCTCGCACATTTAAATAGATTAGACATCATCGAAAACCGATTGGGGGGAAACATCTCGAATCAACCCACAACACAATTTCTTGACATCAGTCAAGGTTAGCAGAACGACAGGTGCAGACTTTTAACTAACCAGAGTAAAGTAGATAAATAGAAATGGCCTGAAGGTGGTGGAACGTATGATGTCATTTGATTTCGACCGAGGACTATTCAAGTCTGATTTTTTCGATCATCATGCTGTATTAGGAATGCCGATCGATGCTAGCGCTCGGGAGATCCGCAAGCGATTTATGAGTATTGCGCGTCGATTGCATCCCGATATTTGCAAAGCCGAGGATAAAGGACTTGCGGAGGCTTTATTATCGAAGTTAGTCAATCCCGCTTATGCAAAACTCTCCAACGATCGCGAGCGAGATGAATATGTCGTCTTGCTGAAAATGATGGGCAAACGCCTGATTCAAGATCGTCAATCGATCTCCCTCGGGAGCGATCTAGCCAAACAGCTATCGAAGGAAAATAACTTCGAGCGCGCTTATAAAAATGCTCTGGAAACGTTAGCGACGAAACAGTATGAAGATCTCGATGGAACCTTAGATACGATCGCGCAAATGAGCGAGCTGAATTTAGTGTATCTATTGCGAAAAGAACGCGATGGCGGAGGTGTTAAAAAAGAACAAAAAACCGTTACTAGACCCCCCGTGTCTGGACCGCCAACCTCCGATCGACCTACATCGGAAAAACGAGAAAGCGCTTATATCGATCGCCATTGCCAGCGAGCGGAAGGGCTGATGACAAACAATAATCTCAATAGCTTGACGATGGCTCGCAAAGAGTTGCAAGATGCTCTTAAGCTCGATGCGAATAATAGTCGCGTTCATGCTTTGATGGGTACAATTTATCTCAAGCAAAATCAACTCAAACCGTCGAGTGTTAATATCACCTTGGCCAAAAAGCACGTGACCCAAGCTCTGAAGCTGAATGTAAAAGAACCCGTCGCTTTAGAAGCGCGCAAACAGCTCAACCAACTGCTGGCGAGTAGTTCGACTGGAGGGCAAAAGACGGGTACGGTCAAGGGCAAATCCGATAAATCGAGCGGTGGTTTGTTTGGTGGTTTGTTTGGCGGGAAAAAGAAGTAAATGACAGTCTATCAACCCCCAACCGGGGCTAGAGATCTCCTCCCGGTCGATGTTGCACAAAAGCGCTGGATCGAAAAACGCCTGCAACGGGTTTTCCAGCGCTGGGGCTATCACCGGATTATTACCTCCACCCTAGAACGGTTGGATACCTTAGTCGCAGGCGGTGCCGTGCGGAGATCGACCACGATTCAGTTCCAAGATGCAGAGGATGAAGTGTTGGGTCTGCGGCCGGAACTGACGGCTTCGATCGCCCGGACGACCGTCACTCGGATGGCGGGAGGAACTTTTCCCCAGCGACTTTACTACAATGCCAATGTTTTTCGCCGCGGTCTCGAGGTCGGACACGGGCAACAGCAAGAATTTTATCAAGCTGGCGTGGAGTTGTTGGGGGCTGGGGGTGTCGCCGCAGATGCGGAGATTTTACTTCTACTCGCCGACTGCTTGACTAGCCTGGGTTTACATCGATCGTCGGTGATTTTGGGGGAAGCAGGACTGACGCGATCGCTCCTCGAACCGTTTCCCGAATTCTTGCGCGAACAAGTGCGCGAGGCGATCGCCAATCTCGATCGGGTGGCTGTCGAAACCTTACCCATGTCCGACAAACTGCGCGATCGGGCGCTATTTCTGTTCGATTTACGCGGTCGTCCGGCGGATGTGCTGCAACGGCTATCTCCACTCGATTTAGATCCAACAGCCCGCCAAACGTTGAACGATCTCAAATCTCTGGTGGATTTACTCGCGAGTCACGAAGCCTTGAACCAGGAAGGGAAGGCAACCGGGGATACCTCGATGTTTGATTCCTGGGTGCTAGATTTGAGTTTGATCCAGACCTTCGACTATTACACGGGGATCGTGTTTAAGGTGGTGGGCGCGCCGGATTCCGGGGCGCAAATTTTAGGTCAAGGCGGGCGTTACGATCGACTTTTAGGGCTTTACCATCCTCAAGGGGAAGACTGCCCCGGTATTGGTTTCTCGTGGAATATCGAGGACTTACACCGGGTTCTAGGGCCCACGGGGCAATTGCCCGATCGCACCCCAGCCAGTCATTGGCTGGTGGTTCCCAAAACCGCTAGCGCTCGCGCGGCAACGTTTGCCTACGCTCAGAAGCTGCGGGAATCGACTCACTTGGTACGAGTCGAAGTGGAACTCGAGATTCGCGAAACTTCGACTGCCACCCGTAACTACGCCCGAGATCGCCGCATTACTCAGATTGCCTGGATCGATGCCGATGGCACGCCGGAAATCGAGACGCTGCCTCAAACAGTAGAATGAGAAGGTCGCGCGACGATTCGCGATCGAAATTAACCCAGTTTTAGCCCAGTACGCAATGCCACATACGATTGTTACGAATACCTGTGAAGGGGTTGCCGATTGCGTGGAAGCTTGCCCGGTGGCTTGCATTCACGAAGGTCCCGGAAAAAATACTAAGGGAACGGATTGGTTCTGGATCGATTTTGCCACCTGTATCGATTGCGGCATTTGCTTGCAAGTGTGTCCGGTGGAAGGGGCGATCGTTGCGGAAGAACGACCGGAGTTGCAGCAAACACCCCAGTAGAAGAGGAGGGGGACAGGGGAGACAAGGGAGACAAGGGAGACAAGGGAGAATAACATATTTTTCGTTATCGATTGTCTGTTGCTTTCCCCCAGCTCCTCTAGCATCCATTTCCTTCTTTTCACAAACAACCGATCCATAAAAAAAACCCCCCGGAGTGACCCGTAAAAGCCAGGGGGGAGCCTCTTCTGATGGTATCTGCTTAATTCCTAGTGTCCCAAAGCTAGAGAGGAGTTAGGTGAAGGAATCGCAAAGATATCGGCAGATTATAGTAAAGATTACTCGTAAACTTCTTTGGAAGCACGCTCGAGTGGCTCTGGCGGCTGTATCTCAACATTTAACCGATTTTTACGACTCCAGACTTTAAGTTGACACCACTGGTGCCCCAGCGCCTACCCCGTTTACGATCGCTGCTGGTTCGATCGCGCTTTCTACTCATCCAACCGGTAGAGTGACGGTAAACCGCGTTCCTTGTCCGGGTTCCGAATGCAGGGTAATATCCCCCTTATGTTTTTGGACGATTTGGTAGCAAATGGCTAAACCCAAACCCGTTCCCTTACCAATAGGTTTGGTTGTGAAGAAGGGATCGAATATTTTTTGTTGGATGTGGGGAGGGATGCCCGGCCCGTTATCGCGGATCTCGACTTCAACAATTTGTGCTTCTTTAATATATCGAGTGGCAATCCAAATCTTTTTCGATGGTATTTCTTCTTCTAGCAATGCATCAATTGCATTAGCTAAAAGATTCATAAAGACTTGATTAATTTGTGCAGGATAGCATTCAAGGGAGGGAATTGAATCATATTCTTTAATAATCTTTACACCTTTTTTAATTTGAGAACTCAGAATTAAGATAGTATTATCCAGCCCTTCCTGAAGATCGACATTTTTAACTTCCGCTTCATCAATTCGTGAAAAGTTTTTCAAAGATCGGACAATCTCTTCAATTCGCTCAGTCCCAATCTGCATCGATCGAACTGCTTTTAATAAATCCTCTTTTAAAAATTCATATTCAATGTCTTCTAGCTTATTTTCAAGAGATGTATTATCTTGTAACTCAGATTCAACAATTTCAATTAGCTCTTTTGTATTAGATTCGATATAATAGATATTACCTTTAATAAAACTAACAGGATTATTAATTTCGTGAGCAACCCCAGCCACTAATCGACCCAAGCCGGACATTTTTTCGGTTTGAATGAGTTGAGACTGGGTACTTTTAAGTTCTGTCAGGGTTGACTCGAGAGAGGTATTCTTTTCTACTAATTCTTGCG
Organism: Zarconia navalis LEGE 11467; assembly: GCF_015207075.1. Lineage (GTDB taxonomy): Bacteria > Cyanobacteriota > Cyanobacteriia > Cyanobacteriales > Geitlerinemataceae > Zarconia > Zarconia navalis. Next base: position 7,899 of record NZ_JADEXN010000062.1, on the reverse strand, counting down.
TTCTTTTCTGAATTTCTGCTTCAAGAGTATGATTGTAGTTTGCTAATTTTTCTTGAGAAATTTGAAGTCGATCGAGCATTGTCGAGAATGTATGAGCAACAAATTGAACTTCATTTACGAAAATTCGGTCGACCTCAATTTTTTTAACATCTTGAATTCGATCCTTTTCGACTAGATGCCCCATTTCCATAATATGACTAGCCAAGTTTTGAAGTGGTTCGATCGAAGTTTTCCTCAATACATAATACACAATAAAAATGCAAATAAATGTAGTGATAACAACATATAAAAAAATCAGATTAAAAATTCGATTTCCAACAGCTTCAATTTCTGAAATAGGCTTAACAATTACTAACTTCCAATAAGAGCTTGGGACGTGAAACACAAATGCTTTTGAAGGCTCTTTTAAAATAAGATCGTCAGGTAAATTGATAGTAGAATATAGCTTAGATTCCAAAAGCGATTGAGATAAAGGATCGAGGATAACTGCCGTGAGTAACTTAGCATTTTCGCGATCGATTTGATAACTATCTCGATTGATTCGCTCTGCAATTTCGAGATTGTAGTCTGGCATCTGTCGCGCCAATTCTAAAATCTCTTCATTCATCATATCTAGCGCTTCGGATAAAGGTAAATAGACAGAGTCTTTTTGAGCGAGTTCCGAGAGAAAGATAAATTCCTCGATAGTTTTACCGAGATCGTCTTGGCTAAAATTCTTGACTAAGTCGAGTTGGGGAAATGTAATAAACTTATTGTTCCGATCTAAAATGAAAACGTAACCTCCGGTAATATTTTGCCAAGAAGATACTAAATTTTGTAAACCTTCTAATTTCAAATCGATGGTTGTCGTTCCTGTAAATTCTTCATCCTCAAATGTAGCGACGGTACAAGTCACCATCGGCTGATAAGAATAGGGATCCATATACGACTCACTCCAAGAACAAGTTCCCGGTTTGGCGTGGCGAACGGCGACATACCACTCTTCATTGTGATAACCTTGGGGGGTCTGATTGTAATCGTCGTAATATTGTAAAATTCCACTTTCATCTCTTCCCCAAAAGAAACTTCTCCGTTCGGTGTCGGCTTCAAAGCGATAAGGTTCGGGCCAAACTCCACCCCCAGCAACATCTAAGTCGTTATTAAAATCAATAATTTTGGGAACGATTTCTTGAAAGGTTTCTTCTTGTTTGGGTAAGTTTTCAACAGTTGTTGAGAGTCCTCGCGTCAACGCAGCAATTTCTCCCGATCGAGCTTCTAGTTTAGAAACGGCATTATTCCCGGCTTGTTCTATGGATTTAGAAGCTTCATTGGAAATTAGTTCTTTGCCTCGAGTATTCATCACCAGGGTCACACCTAGAGCGATCCACAATCCCATTCCACAGACCCCTAAAAGACCCTGAAATCTTAAACCTCGATACCATTTTCCAGTTGGAAATCGAACAGACGTTCTATTTGTATTTTGAATCATTTTTAATTGAGAATTGTGAAAGCTAGAGATTGTTTCAAGAAAAGTTGTAAGATAGAAACAGCTTGTTGGTTAAAGTTCGCTTAAAATCTGTTCGACTCATTACAACAAACTAAACTTAAAAACAAAAAATTAGGATATCACCGTTATAAACAATAACCAACGAGCTTGCCAAACTTTAGGCGGAAGTCGAATCATCAAAAGTCCTAGTAACGTTTTCGAAAACTTTTAGGTAACATGGTCGAGCGAGGATATACCTGGACAAAGATCGCGGGATGTCCCCAGATTCCCCCATCCATCGAACTGCGTTCGTATCAACAGCAAGCTATTGAGAGTTGGTTTGCCAATCGGGGGCGGGGAACTCTAAAAATGGCCACCGGAAGTGGCAAAACGATCGCGGCCCTTGCCATCGCCACGGAACTTTATCGGCGCATTAGTTTGCAAGTTTTGTTGGTGGTCTGTCCGTATCGCCATTTAGTGACTCAATGGGGTCGAGAGTGCGAGAAATTTGGACTCGAACCCCTGCTGGCATTTGAAAGTACGCGCCAGTGGTTCGATCGCCTATCTACGAGTCTCTACACCCTGCGCAGCGGCGATCGAACTTTCCTAACCGTCATCACCACGAATTCGACCCTCATGGGCGATCGCTTCGGTTCCCAGCTCAAATATTTTCCTGAAAAGACCCTTATTATTGGCGATGAAGCCCACAATCTCGGGGCCCCTCGCTTAGAGGCAAGTTTGCCCCGTCATCTCGGTTTGCGTCTGGCACTCTCGGCGACACCGGAACGGTATTTCGACGAGGAAGGAACCGACGCGGTACTCGACTATTTCGGCCCGGTTCTTCAACCGGAACTGACCCTTGCCGATGCGATCGATCGAGGGGCGCTCGTTCCTTATCGTTATTATCCCATCCCCGTACAGCTGACGGATGGGGAATCGCAAGTATATGCCAAATTAACGCGGCGCATCGGCTGGGCATTGATGGATCGCGAGAAGAACGGTCATCGAGAAGGGACTCCCGAAGATTTGACGGCCCTGTTAATGCAGCGATCGCGCTTAATCGGGGCCGCCGAAAATAAGTTAACAGCCTTGCGGCAACTGATGGCAACCCGGCGCAACACCTCTCACACCCTATTTTATTGCAGCGATGGGGCGACAAACGCCACCGGGGAATCCCAACTCGATGCGGTGGCGCGGATTCTGGGACGGGAAATCGGATATCGCATCAATACTTACACCGCCGAAACTTCCCCCCAGGAACGGGAACAACTGCGGCATCGGTTTGAATCGGGCCAGTTGCAAGGATTAGTGGCAATTCGCTGTTTGGACGAAGGAGTCGATATTCCGGCAATTCAAACGGCGGCAATTTTGGCCAGCAGCAGCAATCCCCGCCAATTTATCCAACGGCGAGGGCGCATTCTCCGGCCCCATCCAGGCAAAAAACGGGCAACCCTGTTCGATTTCATCGTCCTGCCCCCAGAACTCGATCGCGAGACTTGGGAAGTGGAACGGAATTTGCTTAAAAAAGAACTCAAACGATTTGTCGAGTTTGCCGACTTAGCGCAAAATTCTGGGGAAGCGCGGGTGCAGTTGTTGGCAATGCAACAAAAATACGGATTGCTGGATTTGTAACCAATAGACCTCATTCGGAATTCCAAACTCCAAATTCGGAATTCCGAACTCCGAATTCCGAATTCACCTACTGTGGGATAATCCAAGCGGTGAAACGAGAGTTTTGGAGAAAATTTGGGAATGAGCGATCGAACCACTTGCTTACTCAATCCGGGTAAAATCGGCGATCTTACCCTCCCCAATCGCGTAGTGATGGCCCCACTGACCCGATCGCGCGCCGGTCAAACGCGAATGCCCAATGCCCTGATGCGTGAATATTACACCCAACGGGCTTCGGCGGGTTTGATTATTTCCGAAGCGACGGTCGTTTCCCAACAAGCCAATGGATGGCTGCATACGCCGGGGATTTACTCCGATGCCCAAGCAAACGCCTGGAAATCGATCGTCGATGCCGTTCGGACTTCCGGAGGGCGGATGTTTCTCCAGCTTTGGCATTGCGGCAGGGCCTCCCACAGTAGCTTTCAACCCGACGGTCAACTTCCGGTTGCCCCATCGCCGATTAAAATCGAGAGCGATGAGATTCATACCCCCAACGGCAAGCAACCCCACGAAGTGCCTCGGGGGTTGGAAACCGAGGAAATCCCCCAAATTGTTGAAAACTATCGTTTGGCGGCCCAACGGGCGAAAGGCGCCGGTTTCGACGGCATCGAAATTCACTCGGCAAACGGATATTTACTCGATACGTTTTTGCAATCGAAAACCAATCAGCGCAGCGATCGCTATGGGGGGAGTTTAGAAAATCGGTCTCGTTTTCTCAAAGAAACTGTTGAGGCGGTGAGTACGGTATTTCCAGCCGATCGCATTGGCGTTCGTTTGTCTCCCAACGGCGTTTTTAACGATATGGGTTCGCCGGACTTTCGGGAAACCTTTCTCTACGTCGCCGAACAGTTAGACACATACGGACTGGCATATCTCCATTTTCTCGACGGGTTGGCCTTTGGCTTCCACGAACTGGGAGAACCGATGACGCTGGCGGAATTTCGTCAGGTGTTTTCCGGCCCGCTAATGGGAAATTGTGGGTACGATCGCAATGCGGCCGAAGCTGCGATTGAGGAAGGGACAGCAGATTTCATCGCATTTGGACGACCCTACATCAGCAATCCGGATTTAGTCGAACGGTTCGCCAACGATTGGCCCCTCAATCCTCCTGCCGACCAAAGTGTTTGGTACTCGTTTGAGAAAGAAGGATATACGGATTTTCCATTTTTTAAGGAAGAGTCTTAGGGAAGACAGGGAACGGGGAATATATCTTGTGAGTATTTGCAAAGAAACGAGGGAGAAAGAGTGAAAGTCTTTCTCCCCCGTTTTCCCTTGCCAAATGCCGGCTTCCGAATTCCGAACTCCGCGCCTCCGAATTCAAAAAAGGGATCGATCGTCTATTGACAGACTCCAACGAGGGCGATAAATTCCGTGAGGTATATCTATACGTACGTGTATTGGAGGTAACGAATGCTTCTAGTCGAAGCGCCTGGGGTGCGAGCGATCGCTGGAGAAAATGCGGTTGAGGTTTCTCAACTGCCACCGGTTTGGCAAGAGATTGCCAGCGGTAAGATCGAGATCGGTAAACCCGATGTCGAAAGTTGCGTGGAAATGGCGCAGTTGTTCCAATACAAACTCGATCGCGGCGAGGTGGATTTATTCGACGAACGCCCGGAATTAGCTCATCTAAGACCGGCATTCTGCGAACTATTCGGACAGTTGGCTTGGGAGACTCTCGAATTCTACGGACTGGATTTCCAAGTTCGCAGCTATCCAGATTTTGCGGCAATTTTAAAGCAGTTCGAGTCGGCCGGCGGCGATCGCCAAAGTCAGATTAACGTCATTCGCATTGGCATGGACTTGTTTGAGGAGTTCGGTTACGAACTACCGGCGAGTTTCTACCATGTCAATTTATCGCCGATTTACCAAGAGGACTTGTTTGAAGAACGGGCGTTGCGTTACGATCCGCGAGATCGCGACCACAAACGCGCCTGGGATGCGGTGCTTCATGCCGGAAAAGTATTTGCCATCCAGATGAAACTCCAGAGCATTGCCTCGAAATACGGCTTAACGTACCAGCATGGATGCGATTGTAACAAGCATTTAGCCTCGATCGATCCCAGCCGGGGCGCGTTTGATTACGAAATTCATCCCGAGAAGCGGCGGCGTTGGATTCGTAGCTTTGTGTGGACGACTTGGTACGAGTATGCGTTCTTTGGCATCATTCCGAATACCCGGTATTTGACGTAAGGATTCGCGATCGGGTGAGTGGTTGTTCGGTAGAACGATATTTAATATTCGATCGAAATAACAGACCACCCTACAACGATGGGTGACAAGTTCAACAATATCGTTGATACCCCAAATTATTCACCAGCCGTTCCAGAGGAGGCGATCGCCTCCTCTGATTCCTTCGTCTAGCCCGGTAGTTTTATGCTGCTAAGTAAGTCGGCACAAAACTACCGGGCTTCGCCAATGAGAGTAAATCCCGCCCAGGCAATCGGTTCGGGATATTGCTCCATCGTCCCCAACATCGCGCTTCGCAGGGCGCTGGCTTTGTCAGAATTCTCTTGTAGTTGATGATAAAACTCACTCATGAGGTTCGCCGTGGGAAGATCGGGAACCGCCCACAGAGAAACCACCAAACTGGGAACCCCGGCGGTAATGAAAGAGCGCGACAATCCCACGACACCATCTCCAGTGATTTTTCCCTGTCCCGTATTGCAGGCACTCAGAACTACGAGTTCGGCATAGAGGTTCAAATTCAGTACTTCCGTTGCCGAGAGCAAACCCGAATCGGTTGCGGTGGGGGCAAGGGCGATCGCGCCGGGAACGCCCAACCCATCGAGATCGTCGAGCAATCCGTGAGTGGCTAAATGGACGATCGAAGCGTCGGACATTTGTTCGAGATAGGAATAACGCTTGTTCCTCACTGGCGCGATCGCCTTTTTCCCTGGCTAGATCGAGGTACTGTTGGTAGTAGTCGAGGGCGGTATCAACCTCTCCAAGGGCTTGGTAAGTACTGCCGAGCATCTGCAACAGCCACCCCTCTCCAGTGGGGGTATCGAGGTTCTCGGAAGCGTCAATAGCCTGTTGGAAATACTCTAAGGCTCGTTCGTGCTCCTCTTTGGCGCGATATGCCATGCCCAGATTACCCAAGGATGCCGCTTCGCCGAGCAAGTATCCCGTTTGGCGAAAGAGAGCTAGACTCTGCTGGTAGTAATCGATAGCACGATCGAGATCGTCCAAAGCATTGTAGACTTGTCCGATATTGCTCAGGATGACTCCCTCCCCTCGCAGATCTCCGAGTTCCCGGTACAAAACCAAGGCTCGATCGAAAGATTCTAAGGCGCTTTGGTATTCCCGATCGGTATACTGTTGCCAGCTTAAATCCCGCAATCGATCGGCTTGGGCTTGGGGCGTTTCGGAAGCGGGAGTCTCCGTGGCAGTATCGGGAGTTTGGGCGAACGATCGCGGGTGGGAGAAAATTAGGGCGATTGTAATACTCAGAAGTCCCGCACTTAGGATGAATCTGGTAAATTTGGACATTGAAACATCGTTAATCGAGATTACTTTGTATCCTACGCAAAATTGACGGAGATAGCCGGATATTTGACATTCATTCGATAGGACAAGATCGAATCGGAGTCACGATCGAGGTTGCACGATGGGCGGAAATCCTTGGCATTACTTTACCCCTTATCGCGCCGATATTAACTCGGCACTACAAGCTCTGCGAGAGCAAGAATTTCGGGCAGGTCGTTATGGTTTTATCTACTCGTCGAATCGATGGGTTCCCAATTTATTAACAGGGAATGTTGCCGAGACTTTTGCTTTTCTTGAAGACTCGATCGAGCAGCCAAAACCTGCCGATCGTTGCGGGCTATTCGTTCGATTAAAGTCGATTTAAGTATCTTTCTCCCCCTCTTCTTTCCGAATTCTGAATTCCGACGTCCGAATTCAGAATATGGGATATTGAGAAAAACCCGATCGAAAACCGGAAACAATGCCAACTAATTCAACCTTGTCTCTACCCCCCATGGGATGCGGAACTTGGGCGTGGGGAAACCGCCTGCTGTGGGGATATGACGAAAGTATGGATGCGGGATTGCAGGAGGTTTTCCAACTCTGCGTTAGCAACGGCGTGACGTTATTCGATACGGGAGATTCTTACGGTACGGGGAAACTCAACGGACAAAGCGAGAAGCTGTTGGGACGATTTGCCAACGAGTATGCCGGGTTGAATTGCGATCGCATTTGTTTGGCAACCAAACTCGCGGCCTATCCCTGGCGATTGACGCGGGGGGCAATGGTGAAGGCGTGCAAGGCATCGGCAAAACGGTTGGGACGAAATGTAGATTTAGCGCAGATGCATTGGTCTACAGCCAACTATTTTCCTTGGCAAGAACGAGCACTTTTAGATGGTTTAGCTGACCTGTACGAAGCGGGTTTGGTGAAGGGTGTGGGGTTGTCGAATTACGGATCGAAACGATTGAAATGGGTATTTGAGAGATTTCGCGATTGCGGCGTTCCCATTTCCACCTTACAGGTTCAATATTCCCTCCTTTCTACCTATCCGGTAACCGAACTGGGAATCAAAGAGGTTTGCGATGAATTGGGAATCAAACTCATTGCCTACAGTCCTCTAGCCTTGGGCTTGTTGACGGGAAAATATTCAAATGATAATTTACCTAAAGGTCTTCGCGGGGTATTATTTCGGCAATTGATACCGGGAATTAAGCAGCTTTTAGAGGTTGTCCGAGAAATGGCCGCATCGCGGGATAAAACTCCATCTCAAATTGCCATTAACTGGTGTATTTGTA
>NZ_JADEXN010000061.1 GCF_015207075.1 Zarconia navalis LEGE 11467 | reverse complement strand
GTAATATCTCGCGCGATCCAGATAACGGCATCTTCACACAGCGGTGAAATAGTGGCGGAAAACCACACCTCGTTTTCGCCTTCGTTTCGTGGAACGGGATGTTCCGATGGAATCGTCAAACGATATTCAATTTGAACCGGTTCTTTCGTACTCAAGGCTTTCCAGATATAACCGATAAAAGTTCGAGCCTGTTCCGAATCGAAGATATCGTGCAACGATCGACCGACTTCCCCGTGAGCGGCCCGGTAAGCAGGATCGGTTAGAGTTGGAGCAATTTTCAAGCAGTATCCTTGAGCGTCGATGGCGAGCATCACATCAGTGGTGGCGGCCAAATAGGCTTGAAACTCCGCATAGAGCGATTTTTGAGCGACGATCGCTCCTAACTGAGAACTGGCTGCCGACCAGAACCGGACAACCTGTCGCTGGTTGGGATGAGGCTTGATAACGAACAAGAGCGCGATCGCCAGTACGGTCGATTCCCGATCGCTCCGATTTTCAAAGAGAGGAATACCCAGGACAGCTTTGAATCCACATTCTCGCGCCAGGGGTTCTCGTAAATAGACTCGACCGGGTTCGGCCGCTAGATTCTCGATCCACTCCGATTGAAGCGTCGTCCAAACTTGTCCGGGTAATCCTTCTGAGGGTAAAAAGGTCAGCCCTTCGCTGAAGGCACGAAATTCCTCAATGGCGTTGCGAACGGCGATGGGTCGATCGGGTCGAATGTAATGAGCTGGATGGTTTTGCAGCGCCTGTCCGTCTCCACTGGGCACCCAGATTTCTCCGTAGTCCCACCCAACGCTCTGGCAGATTTGCACCAGGGTTATTTCTAGAGCGCTCTGGAGGTCTGGAGCGCTTTCAATGGCTCGGATGGTATCGAGTAACAATCGATCGAACGGCAAAACCGACAATTCACTCGTCTCTTCTGTACCCCGAGCGGCGATCGACTGACTTTCACCTTCGACGATCGGTGGAGGGTCTTCAGCTTGGCGACATGGACATTGCCGCTTCTTGGCTTTCGACCTTATTTCTCTGGGCGTTAAGGTTTGCCGAGCCACCAGAGAGACTAAAATGCTCGATATCGCCGCGAGTGCGGAAATATGCCCGACGCCAGTTAGGGACGATTGCCATCCTAGGGCAACATTTGCTTCGATCGACCGGGGGTTTTCCAATAGGATGGCAATAAAAATGACAATCGTATTAATAAAAACAGACCCGACAAGATTCCTAGAAATGCGAAGGGTCAATCGCTCGAATAAAGCTGTCAAACTCGCACGCACAAATTTTGTTTCCATAGAGGGTATAAGTTTTCGGTCGTTACCTGAATTCTGAAGGTCAAAAAAAACACGATAACTGCCGGGAGCATCTCATCAAGTTTTGCAAACTTACACCACCCAAAAACCGATACTGAAAAACCGTTAGACTTTACGATTTTCGGCAAGGTCAATATGAAAAACTGATTTAACCTCAGCAATCGTACTGGTTGAAGCTAAATTTTAATTTTAGTATACCGGAAATCCTTCAATTTCCCTGTAATTACACTGATACAATTGACCCCTCAAGAGTGCTCTGTTTCCCGGTTGCCACGGAGAAAAAAATGAGTTGTCATCGAACGACGGAGGAAAAAATACGTGTAATCTTCCATCTTTAGCCTTCTATTGGCGGCACGGAGAATCGAGAAGGCGTCTTGTGAATTCGATCGACGAGCACATGGACGCACCCGCATCTTTGTCGCACAGGTCTAATCAATTTTGCAGTGGCTATAACGACCGATGGTAAGAATATCGATCGCCAACCCTGGAAAGGGCAACAGCTCGCCAAGAGAAAATCCCGGTAGTCTCCCCCTAAAATGGGGGAGGCATGGCAGTGAATCGGGAGAGAAAACGAATTTGAGTGCAGATCGACTATTGGCTCTATCGGCGATCGGGCTAGTTTTTATCTTTGGCGCGGCAATCGGCAGCTTTCTCAACGTTGTCATCTACCGATTACCCGCCGGACGCTCCCTGCTGTGGCCCCCCTCTAGCTGCCCTCGCTGTTCCCATCGGCTAGGTGCGCGGGAAAACGTTCCAGTTCTGGGCTGGTTGTGGTTGCGGGGTCGGTGCGCCCACTGCCGCAGTCGGATTTCTATGCGCTACCCTTTGGTAGAAGCAGCAATGGGTTTACTATTTTGGCTGGTATTTGCCACCTACGGTTGGTCTCCCACCACGTGGGGATACTGGATCTTTTTTAGCTGGCTGCTGGCCTTAAGTGCGATCGATGTCGATACAAAGACCCTTCCGAACTCCCTAACGCAATCGGGACTCGTTCTCGGGGCGATCTTTCAAGTAGCCTTGGCTGGAGAAGTCGATGGAGAACCCACTCGTATCGAGGCGTTGATGGTGAGTATCGTTGGGGCCGTTATCGGAATTTGGGTGCTCGATATCATTTCCCTGGTGGGTTCGGTGATTCTCAGACAGACTGCCATGGGAGAAGGGGATGCCAAATTAATGGCGATGATGGGGGCTTGGTTGGGATGGAAATTGATGTTGCTTGCCGGATTCATCGGTTGTGCCATCGGTGCCTTCGCGGGCGGGGGAGCGATCGCGATGGGATGGCTCGGTCGTCGCCAACCGATGCCGTTCGGCCCGAGTCTGGCTTTGGGGGCTGGCATTGCCGCGATTTGGGGAGAATCGATTTTGTCTGCATACGTGAAGTTATTTTTCCCGGTCGCGTAACTTGATAGGATAGGTGTCAGTCGATCTGGTTAGTAAAGCATCAAAAATGATGAATGACGATCGAGCGAAAATGTCGGTCGCGCAACACCATTCCCATTCGTCAATATCGACTCGATCGCAGCTGTAAATTGCTGGTAGATAAGGAAACCCCAAACGTTATGTCTCTATTTGATTGGTTTGCAAATCGACAAAAATCGAACTCGAACGATCGAGATCGACACGAGCGAGATATTGCCGAGGGGCTGTGGACGAAGTGCGAAGCTTGTGGAGTTTTAACCTACACCAAAGATTTGCGTGCCAATCAAATGGTTTGCCCGGAGTGCAACCACCACCATCGGGTATTCTCCGACCAACGCATCGAGCAATTGATCGATGCGAAAACTTGGGTCCCCCTAAACGAGAAATTGCAACCTCAAGATCCGCTTCAGTTTCGAGATCGTAAAACTTATAGCGATCGCTTGCGAGAATATCAAGAAAAAACTCACCTCTTTGATGCCGTGCAAACGGGTTTGGGTAAACTTGATGGATTTGGGATCGTTCTGGCCGTGATGGACTTCCAGTTTATGGGCGGCAGCATGGGATCGGTGGTGGGAGAAAAGCTGACTCGCGCCATCGAACAAGCGACCCGGAAACGACTCCCGGCAATTATCGTCTGCGCCTCTGGCGGCGCGAGAATGCAAGAAGGAATGTTGAGCCTGATGCAAATGGCCAAAGTGTCGGCAGCCCTAGAGCGCCACCGCGCCGCACGGCTTCTATACGTCCCCGTCCTCACCCATCCCACCATGGGCGGCGTGACGGCTAGTTTTGCCATGCTCGGCGATATAATCATCGCCGAACCCCAGTCCACTATTGGGTTTGCCGGTCGTCGCGTCATCGAGCAGACCCTACGCCAAAAGCTGCCGGAGAACTTCCAATCGGCCGAAGACTTACTCACTCACGGCTTTGTCGATACGATCGTTCCCCGCACTCAGCTCAAGCCGACCCTCGCCCAGCTCATTCGCTTACACCAACCTCAAACGGTCGCGTCCCACGTCATTCCGTTACCCCAGACATCTTTACCTTTGAGTTCGACCGGAACGAAGCGATCGCATCGCTAGAAGAAAGTTGACGATTCATGGGGAAGTGGGGGAAGCCCGAACGAACGACGGACTATTAATTCGCACAGTCGTTATTCTCCCCATTAATCTGTTCCCCAAATCCCCCCGAACGGTATCAGGGATATCAATCTATCAGATAAGCGTGACTTTTCATGGTACTCTAATAACTTGTGAGAGGTTCTCACAATTTTTCAATCTCGCTATTCCATAAGGAAAAACCTCGGAAGGTTGCAAACAACCCAATGTCTTGTAACCGATCGACGGGATAGAAAGTTGCCACAATTCTAACCGATCGGGCAGTATTTGTGGTGAGGCGGAATCTGATGGTATCCGTCAAAAACGAAGCTCAATTCATAGCAAATGTTTTGAGCCACCATCATCATAACATCGACCGAAATATTGACTGGACTCTACCCGATCGCGGGCGCGATTTTTACCTCGTAGATCGGGATAGCCACAGCAAATTATACTTCCCGTTAAAAGAAGTAAAAAATATTAGATCGGCGAATCGAGTGAGTCTCGCTAGCGCAAGAGGCAAAAGCGAGCGTAGCGCTCCTAATCTCGTTAATATTAGGGCACTATATCGGACGATCGAGCCGAATTGATATCTGTGGCGATCGGAGTCGGCTTTAAGGCGATTTCATCCAAAAATATATCTGCCCATTACTAAACTAATCGAGAGGTTCAGCGCCTCTGTTTTAGAGACAGGGGATGGAAAACAACTCGGGCGGTTTTAACTAAACCTAAAGTGTAGAGGAAAACCATGTTTAAAAGATACATTTGGCTGGTGGTAGCCACTGTATTCTTGGCATTTCAAATTTTTATTGACAGTGCAATGGCGCTGGATTTAGACAAAGAAACCCGCACCGTTCTCTTGAACGATCGGGATGAAATGGTGACGTTGACTTTAAAAGAAGCCAAAAAGGGTCAAAAACTCTATGGTAGTATCTGCGCTCAATGTCATCCTGCCGGGAGAACGAAAACCAATCCGAACGTGCAATTAGACAAAAAGTCTCTCGCGTTCGCCACTCCCCGTCGCGATACCATTGAAGGCATCGTAGACTACCTCAAAAACCCCACAACTTACGATGGGGAAATCGATATTTCCGAATTCCATCCGGCGACATCGAGTGCGGATCTTTTTGGAGAAATGAGAAATCTTTCCGATGACGATTTGTATGCCATGGCCGGTCATATTCTCATTCAGCCGAAACTGCGCGGGATTGCCTGGGGTGGTGGTAAGGTTTACGATTGATCGTGAGTTTTTTGGGTTAAGTTTGGGGAAATAGCCAGTGCAATCGGCAATGCTCGGCGTTCTCTCCAAACCTAACGTCAAAGATCGAAACCTAACACCTTAGTATTAATGCTGCATCGATTTTTTTCATCTCGTCCCCTGCTTTTACTCTGTTCGGTATGGCTGGGGATTTGTTTATGGTGCTCCCCCGCACGAGCCGAAAGCATCGATCCTTACATCCGTCGCTATCTAGACGCAGCCCAACCCGTCCCCATCAAAGTTGATGAAACCGGGGAAACGCGAGACTTTTCAGCCATCGAGCTATCAAAAGGAAAACAGCGCTTCGACGACGGTTGTCTCTACTGTCATATTGGGGGATCGAACGTTCCAATTCCGCCAATTACCCTATCTGGAGAAAACTTGGCTGGGGCGACTCCTCCTCGGGACAATCTCAACGGGTTTGTTGCCTTCATGCGCGAACCCATGACTTACGACGGTGACGACTACAGTTCCTGGTGTCGCCAAGTGTCGGAAAACTGGATGTCGAGATCGGAACTTGAAGAAGTTGCCGCTTATGTCCTTCGGGCTGGGGAAAAAGTTTCTAGTTGGGGCAAGAAAGTTTACGAAGTCGAGTCTTAGGATGGGGAAAGGGAGGCTGCGGGATTAGCATTTCGGGAGAATTTTGAATTTTTTATTCTCTCTCCCATTTCTCCCAACCCTAAAACTAGCGGGGAAGTTGAAGGCGGTTCCAGGCTTCTTCGGCATCGGACAGCGCCTCTTCGACGCTTTTCTGATTTAACATCGCCCCCTGCAAATTGTCGTAGAGAATCTGCTGCAAGCGATCGACATCTTTTATTGGGGGAATTAAAACCTCGGCATCGGGCAATTGGCTGGCGCTGACAAGCCTTGCCACATCCACCGGTGAGGCATCGGAGGGGAGAGCGTTGAAATAGGGATCGTTGAGGGACGCTTGGGTAGAGGGTAGGGTATTGGTAAGTTTGGCAAATGCCAGTTGATTTTCGGGGTTGGTAATAAACAACGCCCAAGCAATTGCCGCCTCCGGTTTCTTGGTATTCCGAGGAACAACTAAATTCATCACCGCGACGCTTTTTTTTCCGGTTTTTCCGGTAATTTGGGGTGCCACCTCAGAAACATCCGCGATCGCCGGAGCATTTTGGGCGATCGTCCGCAGGAATTGCGGGCCCGAAGCCAAGAGAGCCACTTCCCCCGCCTGATAGAGTTCGATCGCCCGTCGATGACCTTGGGTCAGTGCTTCTCGGGGCAGAAGCCCTTGTCGGTACAAATCGACCCAATAGCGAAACGCAGCGTTTCCTTCTGGGGTATTGAATGCCGCGCGGCTCTTCGAGTCAATTAACTTAACCCCCATTTGAACCAAAGATTCCAAAACTTCCCCCGAATCTTCCGGGACGACGGTGGCAAAGAAGGCATATTTGCCCGTTTTCTCTTTCACCTGGCGGGCAAAACGCGCCAATTCCTCGTAGGTGGTGGGAGGCTCGAAAATTCCCGCCTCGCGCAAGATGTCTGTATTGTAGATGGTGATGCGAGTGGTGGCGTACCAGGGGATGCCAAAGGCGCGATCGTTCAAAATGCTCGCCTGCCAGAGAGCGGGCCAATATTGCTGGCGCAAGGCTTCGGGAACCCTTGCCCCGACATCCAGCCACGCATTGCGTCCGGCAAGCAGCGAGGCAAAGTTCGGATTCAGATTCACCACGTCGGGGGCCGTTCTTGCGGAAACGGCAGCGAGAATTTTCCGCTCCATCGCCGACCAAGGTACGTCGATCCAGGCAATTTTCGAGGTCGGACGATTGGCTTCAAAACGGGCGATCGCATCCTGGAAATACTCGGTAAACTGAGGTTGAAGCTGCATCGTCCAGAACTCGACGGTCGCATTTTCGACGGCGCGATCGATCGCGAAACCGCAGCTTGCCAGCACGCAGAGCATCAGTCCCAGAAGCAGCCGCAGTCCCCACCGTCGATCGCGTTCGAGTCGATTCATCGAGCCAGCCCCTTCCCATGAAATCGAGTAAACTGTTTTATCCTATCGCCGATCGAGTAAATCAACCGCTAAACTTATTGATATCCCTCTCGATCGCCCCTCGACTGAGTTTTCTCAAATCGATCGGGTAAGAGACGGGGCAAGTAGGTGTGGGAAAACTGCGAGCGATCGTATAATTCTTGGTACCGCAGGTGCTTATTTATGTCCGACTACTTATCCGATCGATATATTTTAAGGAACAGCCGTGGTTAACTTCGTTAAAAACCTGTTTTCCAAGTCAAAAAAGGGAATAGGCATCGAAATTGCGCCCGATCGCATCAACGTGATTCAACTGCAAAAGCAGCGTCAAAGTTTTAAAGTCGCACAATTTATCTCCGAAGAAGTGCCCGAAGGCATTTTCGAGGACGGTCAAATTATCGACCAACCGGCGATGGCGGAGTTGATCGATCGAATTTTGAGCCAAAATAAAATTAAAGCCAAAAACATCGCCACCGCCATTCCCGGACGGGAGTCGGTTACTCGCGTGGTTCCCGTCCCCGCCGAACTCAACGATGCTAATGAATTGCGCGACTACATCAACCAAGAGGCGGGACTCTATCTCCCCTTTCCCCGAGAAGAAGCTGATGTAGACTATCAAAAACTCGGTTCGGTTCTCGACGAAGACGATATCGAAAAGGTACAAGTCTTGCTGGTGGCCACCCGCAAAGAAATTACCGACAGCTACATCACCACGTTCCAAGAAGCTGGACTCGATCTCGATGTCATTGAAGTCACCAGTTTCTCCCTACTGCGTACCATCCAAGACAAGCTGCAACAGTTTACCCCTTCAGAAGCAGCCGTCCTTGCCGATTTGGAGTTCGATAGCACCGAAATTGCCGTGGTAGTAGATGGGGTTCCCCACTTCTCCCGCACCATCCCCATCGGCACCTTTCAAATTCAAAGTGCCCTGTCCCAAGCGATGAATTTGCCCCCTTCTCGCAATACCGAACTCCTTCAGGGGATGACGATCCCCGTGACTAGTAACGATGGGATGACCATGGGTACAATGGGAGGGACGAATCCCGGAACCACTGCGATGGTAAGAGTCTTAGGAGAACTAGCCGACGAAATCCGCCGTTCGATCGATTTTTACCTCAACCAAAGCGACGGTTTGGAGGTGGCACAGCTCTTTCTCGCCGGGCCGGGCAGTTCCATCGGACAACTTGACGAATTTTTCTTCCAAAGGTTGAGCTTGCCCACCAGCCAAGTCGATCCTATCGAGAGTTTGGGAATCGATGTCGATGAAGAGATGATGCCATCATCGCACCGGGCTGGATTGGGAATCGCATTGGGTCTAGGAATGCGGGAGGTGTAAGTCACAGATCGGAAAAAAACGATTTTGGGTTCTGAGATTTCTGACTTTGGGAACTTTGAAATACCCTGAAAATCTCAAATCTACAATCTCAAATCTACAATCTAGAATCTAGAGTGGACTTATGTACAGCATAGATATCAATTTTCTCAACGATCGAGAGCCACTTCCCGAAACTGGGGGGCGAGAAAGCTCCAGACCCCCACTCGAAATTCCCGGTAAAGCCGCTTTAATTGCCGGTGGTGGCGTGGCTGTAGCGTTTCTACTTGCCACGGCCGGTGCTTGGGTGTATTTCGAGAAAGTTCAAGTTCCAAAACTCGAAGCCGAAAAGCAAAAGCTCGAAAACGATCTCGGGGTGGTGGCCGCCAGCGAACAGAGGCTGCTACAGATTAGAACGGAAACGGACTTAGTTGAAAAGCAGACCGAGGCTCTCGGCAGCGTCTTCAACTACATTAAGCCTTGGTCGGCTCTGATGCAGGATATGCGCGATCGCATCCCCCCCGGAGTTCGCATCAGCACCGTCGAACAGCTCGAAGATGAAACCCAAGCCGCTGTGGATCCTGAAGCCCCACCATCCGCACCTCCTCCCTCGAGATTGGAAATTAAGGGCTACGCCAAATCGTTTAATGACGTGAACGACTTTACGATCGTTCTTCAGCGTTCGTCGTTCTTGCAGGGTTCCCAAACTCGTCTGCTCGAAGCGACCTTGGTGGACAATCCCAACCAGGAAATTCAAGCTTCGGAAGACCGATTTGAAGGGGAACTCAAGCAGGTGGTGGAATATACAATTTCCACCCAACTCAGTTCGACCCCAGCAACGGAACTTTTGCCCGAACTCCAACGCAAAGGCGCTCAAGGGCTGGTCGATAGAATTAAAACACTTCAGCAAAGAGGAGTTATTTAATCGTGGCATACGATGAATTTGACGCGGAAGAACAAGAAGCCCCAGGGTTTGTCCTATTTGGTATCACCCTCTCTCCCCCCGTGCTGGCGATGCTGCTGGCGGCCGCCGGTTTGGGGTTGTCGGTTTGGCTGGGTCTGAATTACGTCAAACCCGCCATGGAAAAGAGCGCAACCTTAAACGAAGAGATTAAATCTCTCAACGATAAATTGGCGCGTCAAAGCGAGATCGAAGAGCAGATCGAAGATGCCCAGGCAAAGCTCGACGAAGCCAAACTGGTGCAAGGCGACGTGCAGCAAATGTTCAGCAATCCCAATAACCTGGACACATTACTACTCGATCTCAACCAGCAAATCGAACGTCGAAATCCCCAGCTCACCGCCGATGTCATTCGGTCTCAACTGCAAGAACGGGGCTGTCCCGCCTACGTGGTGAATAACTACCCGCAAATCGAAGATCGCGCTGAGGGATTTTTCGCCCAGTCCAAGCTGACTAAGTTTGAGCCGCAAGTTCCCCAGACAAGTGCCTCTGACGGTTACGAGTTGGTGAATGACGGTTCGTTGGGAGTGAATGCCAACAATCAAGTCAAGCGCCAAGTTTATAATGTGGAACTCGAAGGAAACTTCGATCGCGCTCGGTTGATTTTAATTCAGCTCGAGAAGCTACAGCCTTTACTGCGAGTTGTGAATATGAAGGCTGAAGTATCATCACCGGCGGTTTTGTTGACTTCCCAAGGGCCGCTTTCCACCTGCCAGCCGGAAACGAAGCTGACCATGTCGTTTCAACTTCAAGCGCTTTTACCTCTGACCCAAGAGGAGTTAGAAGCAATGATGGCACCACCGGCTGAGGGTGAAGGGGAAGAAGAGCAGAACTAATAGAAGGCACGATCCCCGATCGTTTGACTGGTCGGGTGGGCAAGATGTCGTGACGTTCGAGAATTGTCCGACCCACCCGATTTTAGTCATTCTCCTTCTCGATCTCTATTCCCGATTTCAATGCTTTCTCTCTTCGTTAACATCCAGCGCCTTCGATTTTGCGAGCTGACGGTCAGACCGACTCAGTGCTGAGTGTTTAAGTCATTTTAGGTTTTCCCGTACCCGAACTTGTTCTAAAAATCGATCGATGAGATCGAAATAGTTCTTATCTCCCATGACCGAGGCAACATCGTTATGACCGGCATTGGGGATGAGATGAAGCTGTTTGGGGGCTGATGTCGCTGCATAGAGTTCTTCACTCATATAGGCGGGAACGACATCATCTTCTTGACCGTGAATAAACAAAATTGGCATTGATAGCGATCGCACTTTTTCGATTGAATTAAACTCGTGATACAGTAAAAAATTCAAAGGAAACAGCGAATAAAGTTTGCGACTATTGGCTGTTTCTAAAATTGAGGTAAAAGAGCATTGAACGATTAAACCGGCAATATTTTGATTGCGAGTTGCGGTTTCGATCGCGATCGCCCCTCCCAAAGAATGACCGTATAAAAAAATGCGATCGGGGTCAATTCCTCGATCTCGAATTAAATAATTTAAAGCGGTTTCGGCATCTTCATACACTCGCGACTCGTTCGGATGCGGTCCCGTACTCTTTCCGTACCCCCGATAATCAATTAATAAGACCGAAAACCCTAACTTATGAAAGCGTTCCGCTTGATAAAGATTGACACCGATATTACCGCCGTTACCGTGAAGGTAAAGAAGGACGTGAGAATTGTCCGACTGATTCGTTGCTGGTATCCACCAACTATGAATTTTTTCGACTTTACTAGGAGAACTTGAAGAAACGGGTAGCCAAATATCCTCATAGTCGAGTTGCAATTCCCTTGGGGTTACAGTCACTTCCGATGACGGAACGAAAATTAATCGCTGCTGAAAAAGCAGAAAAAAGAGGCAAATACCTCCATATATCGTTACTAGTAGCAGCACGACATATACTGGCCACTTAGACCCATTGAGTAGCGAAATTGGCATTATCCTCAATTGAAGTTGTAGTGTTGGGCTAACAATCTATTCATTGTGCGGTGAGTTGAATTCTTGTCACAAACCACCCTATGCAGAGGTACGAGAAATATAAATTGAGATGGGCGATGGCTCAGCTCGAACCCTGCATATCTTCTGTTCGATTATCCAGATCGCTCAACTTACTAAAATCGGTTTTTTTTGGTGCCAGGGAGTCGACTGCTCGTAGGCATAAGCCACTTCAAATAAAGTAGACTCCTGAAGAAGATTCCCAATGAGTTGCATCCCAATAGGCAATCCTCGCTCGTCGAAACCGCAAGGTACGCTCAATGCCGGTAAACCCGCCAGATTCACGGGAATCGTCATCAAGTCTAACAGATACATACTCAACGGATCGTCAGCTTTTTCTCCCTGGGTAAAGGCGGTGGTTGGAGAGGTTGGACTCACCAAGATATCCGCTTGAGCGAATGCTTTCTCGAAATCTCGTTTGATTAGGGTGCGGACTTTTTGCGCTTTCAGGTAGTAGGCATCGTAGTACCCGGCAGAGAGAGCGTAAGTCCCGATGGTAATCCGACGTTTCACTTCTGCCCCAAAACCGCGAGCGCGGGTTTTGCCGTACATCGTTAATAGATTATCCGCATCGGGGACGCGCATCCCATACTTAACCCCATCGTAGCGCGCTAGGTTGGCTGATGCTTCAGAGGGAGCCAGAACGTAGTAGGCGGGCACGCCGTAGCGGAAAGTGGGGCAGGATACCACCTGTACCTGGGCACCCAATTCTTGCAATTTCTCGATCGCCGCTTTGACTGCATTCTCAACGCCCGGCTCTAATCCTTCTCCGAAGGTTTCTTGAATCACCCCAATTCTCAAGCGACCTTTGGGACGCAAATTGGGCTTCAAGCAATCCAAGTAGTTGGGAATTTCAGTCTTGATGCTCGTTGCATCCTTCGGATCGTATCCGGCGATCGCTTCGAGCAAAATTGCAGCATCCTCGACGGTTCGACCGAAAGGCCCGATCTGATCCAAGGACGAGGCAAAAGCCACCAGTCCGTAACGGGACACCAACCCATAGGTGGGTTTCATCCCCACCACACCGCAAAAAGAAGCCGGTTGGCGAATCGATCCTCCGGTATCGGAGCCGAGGGCAGCAACACACTCCTCCGCCGCGACGGCAGCAGCCGAGCCTCCCGACGATCCCCCCGGTACTCGCGTCACATCCCAAGGGTTAGCTGTGGTTTGATAGGCCGAGTTCTCCGTAGAACTGCCCATGGCAAACTCATCGAGGTTAGTTTTGCCAATAATAACGGCACCAGCAGCGGCGAGCTTTTCAACGACGGTGGCGTTATAAGGGGGTACGAAATTCTCTAGAATGCGAGAAGCGCAGGTGGTGGGAACCCCCTGAGTACAAAGATTGTCCTTCAAAGCAACGGGAATGCCTTCGAGCGGTCCAATTTCTTCCCCGGCGGCGATTTTGGCATCCACGCGACGAGCCTGCTCCAGAGCCGCCTCGGCTCCTATCCAAAGAAAGCTTTTTAATTTCGGCTCTAGCACCTCTAGACGCGCGAGAGCTTCTTGGGTAATTTCTACGGCCGATCGTTCTTTACTTACAAGTTGCTGGTGTAGTTTGCGGATGGATGCCATGCACGAACCTCTACTCGACTTTTAATTCTACATCCTTAAGTTCATTTGACATTCCCTAGACTCGTGGAACGTCAAGATGATTTCGAGGGATACAATTGCGGGAGCGTTTTACACTCGCCATCGGAGCCAGACGCTCCCACTGACATCCTTACAATTCCAACTCGCTCGAATACCTAGTCCCGATCGGAATTCTGGGTTTGTCCGGCGAACCGGACATTTTTCCATCCAACTCAGGAATACTGTATTCCGTCCCTGGCAATCCACGCCCCGATACCCGGATGACTGACCCGGTCTCGAGTTGTGGTAGAAAAGACTGTGCCCGGTGGCTGCCCGCAAGCTTTGAGGAAGTCCGCTTCCACGTTTTCCTACGACCTACGGTACGTTTGTCTGGGTGTTTTAGCTTCTTCTAGAATCAGTGCAAGTCAATGGCTGACTTAGTGTTTCAAGAGAGAATGCCATATCCCGGCGTGCTTTTCTTTTTTTGACCGATGGTGTGGATTTTTTCTGAATGTATCTGTTGGCTTATCAACGGATTTTCAACCTGAACGCTAGAACTATATCGTATCACCGACACTCCCCGCGATAAATACGTTTAGATTAATACCGGGAGTCGCTCACCCAACGACTTACCCATTTTGTAAAGTATCCATTTCCTTGGCCACCAGTCGCAAAATCTGCTCGATAGCCGGGAGCACCTCCAGCTGCTGCGGTGAAAGATGGGTATTTGTGTGGCGATCGCTGTACTGTCGAATCTCATAGAGTCTTTTATGCAGTTGCTGGGCCGTCATCAGGGCCTCGCGACTCAAGTCAGCGATTTTCTGTTGTTGGTAGAATTTCAGGGCTGCACCTCGCAAAACTTGCAGCGTTCCTTCTTCACCGCAATCCCCTCGTTTGACTCGAAAACGCAGTAACAGTTGGTCTTGTTGGTAGCGTCGTTCGATTTCGACCTGCTTGGCATGTTTGACGGGAATCAAAGGCAATCCCATCAATCGTTTCAACTCGTTGATGGTGCCTTGAAATACCGGTAACCGAAGATCTTCTAAGACGGACTGGAGCATCCCATCCTGGCTCCAGAGAACCCTTCCACACTCAGCTTGCCGCTCGAAATACAAC
>NZ_JADEXN010000060.1 GCF_015207075.1 Zarconia navalis LEGE 11467 | reverse complement strand
GTCCCCACGCTTCGATGGTTTGATTGAACCGATCTAAAGAAACGTACAGCATGGGAATCATAGGTGATTCTTCGCCATCGAGGGTTTGTCCGCCGCCGATTCGATCGAATTTTTCTTGGAGAGATAGTCGGTTGGGCAACCCCGTGAGACTGTCGTAGTGCATCAAATAGTCGAGTTGCTCTTCTTTGATCTCGATTTCTTTGATGTAGTAGGCATGGGTTGCGGCTTTTTTCTGGAGTTGGGCATCGATGGCGCCAAGGAGTTCGGCGCGGGTAAAGGGTTTGGTGAGATAGTCATCGGCCCCCAGTTCCATCGCTAAGCGGAAATCCCCTTTTGCTGATTTAGCTGTGAGGAAAATAAATGGGATCGTGGTGGCGATCGGATTTTGGCGAATCAGTGCCAACACTTCATACCCATCGAGTTGCGGCATGGTGACATCGCACAAAATCAGATCGGGCACTTCGGCGATCGCCAATTCATAGCCAAGTTTTCCCTCTTGGGTTCCAATTGCCTCGTACCCCTCTGCTTCTAGAATTTCTAGAATACTATCTCGGATGGAGTCGTTATCTTCAACGATCAGAATTTTGGTCATAGTACAGGCATCACACGGGAGCTCAATCTGGGAAACTTCTACTTTATCGCTAACTCTCTATAATTCCTTCTCTTCTCAAGGTAACATTACGGTAAAAGTGCTGCTAATCTAGTGCCTCTCGTTGGAAGAAAGTTGCCAAAACTCTACACGTTTCCTACACATTTTTGATGAAGGTTTGCAACCTTGGGGGAAGAACGGTCTCAAGCATTCCTTAGACGATCCCCAACGTTCAATTTTACGATGTTATTGGAATTTCGATCGTGAATTCAGTTCCTTGCCCGAGAATCGATTGGCATCTCAATTTTCCTCGGTGTTTTTCGGTAATAATTTGATAGCTAATGGACATTCCCATGCCCGTACCTTTACCGACAGATTTCGTGGTAAAAAAGGGATCGAATATTTTGGATTTGACCGATTCGGTCATTCCCATACCATTATCTTTAATTCGAATTAATATTTTTTTAGGGATCTGAGTCCGCGACTTTAAAATAACTTCTGTCGTAATTCGCACGACCGGAATAAGATTATTTTCTCCATTAACAGTCTGGTTTTTATCGAATTTTTTAGATTCGTCAATGGCATCGATTGCATTTGAAATAATATTCATAAAGACCTGATTGAGTTGTCCGGCAAAACACTCTATCTCAGGGATGATTCCATATTCTCGCACCACTTTAATTTCTGGTCGATCGAGAGTCTCTCTCAGGCGACTGCTCAAAATCATTAACGTACTATCGATACCAGAATGAAGATCGACTTTTTTCTTTGCCGACTCGTCTAGTCTAGAAAAGTTTCGGAGTGATAGCACGATTTCGCGAATGCGCTCTGTACCCACTTCCATAGATGATAAAAGGTTTGGCAGATCTTCTTTGATAAATTCAAGATCTATCTCTTGTCCTATCTTCACGATTCGATCGGGTATTTTATCGAACTCCGATTCATATGCCTTTAATAAGCGTAAGATATCAAAAATATAGTCTCTGGCATGAGATAAATTACCATGAATAAAGCAAATTGGATTATTAATTTCATGAGCAATTCCAGCAACTGTTTGCCCGAGAGAAGACATCTTTTCGCTTTGGACGAGCTTCATTTGGGCCTTTTTTAGTTTTCTAAGTGCCTTCTTTAGATCCTTCGCTTGTTGGCGGAGTTTTGCTTCAGCCTGTTTGCGTTCGGTGATATCGCGATCGATACCTCGATACCCTTGAAAATTTTTAGACCGATCGAAAAATGGAACTCCATTCGTTTCTAGTACGATCGAGTGTCCATTTTTATGCAGGCTGACATTTTCAATACTAATTAAGGGTTCTTGTTTTGCAAATTTTTCTTTTATAACCCCAACAGTTTTTTGCTTATTTTCAGTTTCTTTTAAATTAAAAATTGTCGTTCCTAAAACTTCTTGAGGGCTATATCCAAGAACCGAGCTAATTTGCGGACTGACGTAAGTATAAACACCTTCTGAATTGATTTCCCAAATCCAATCACTCGTGGTTTCAACTAAATTCCGAAATCGCTGTTCGCTTTCTTGAAGTGCTGCTTTTGCCAAAACACGATCGGTAATATCGCGAGCGATACCGACGACAGATAGCACCCGACCACTAGAATTCCGAACGGGAGATAAATTAGAGGTATGCCATCGCCACGTACCATTACGATGTTTAATGCGGTACTCGATTTTGAATTGTTGTTTTTGCTCTGTCGTCACAATTTTAGCCATTGCCTCTTGGCAAATATATAGATCCTCCGGGTGAACGAATAGCGTATGGGGTTGACCTTGAATTTCCGCTGGACTATGTCCTAAAATATCGCTCCAGTTTGGGGAAACATAAGAAAAAAGACTATCTGGCGTCAATAAATAGATAATATCGTTAGCATTTTCCACCATCGACCGAAATTTAGCCTCGCTTTCTCGAATGGCTTGTTCGGTCGCCTCGCGATCTCTAATATCACGAACGAAGGCATAACTATATTCGGTATCGTTAAATTTTAAATACTTTAAACTAACCTCAACTGGTAATGTTTTTCCATTGTTTTGGCGATAGAAAGATTTTAAAGTAAAAGAGCCTTCTAATTTTAAAATTTCCCAATATTGCTGCCAGGTTGAATCTGGGAAATTCGGATCGATATCCGAAAGGCTCATCGATAAAAAATCAGACGGAGAATACCCAAAAATCTGACAAGCCGATTGGTTGACACGTAAAAAATCGGCTCGATCGTTCATAAAAAAAATGGCATCGGGCGATCGCTCGAGGGGAAACTGAGTCAGTTGCAGTTGCTCTCGAGTCTGCTTCAGCTCGGCTCTGCGTTGTTCAACTTCCTGTTCGACTTCTTCCCAAGCCTGTTGGAGCGTATCTTCTGCGGACACCCGAGCGGTGATGTCCATGATTAACCCATCCCAGAGAATCTCACCGTTGGATTGTCGTTCGGGAACGGCTCTCCATTTGACCCATTTCACCTTCCCCGATGGCCAAATCAACCGTCCTTCCCAATCCCATAATGTTAACTGTGCCGCCGACACCGCCACAGATCGATCGAATTCATCAATATCGTCGGGATGAGGCATTTTCAGTAACAGGCGAGCATCTGCTCGAATCGCTTCCGGAGAGACTCCCAAAATGGCTCGACAATCGGCAGAGAGAAACGAAAAACTGACTGAGTTATCCAAATGTTGGAAACATTGGAAAATGACTCCAGGCACGCTTTGAATGATTCGCTCCAGACGTGAATCGAGAGATCGAGATGGGTGGGAGTTGTGCATTGCTATCTCGATGCCCTCAAACATGAATTTACCGCTCTCATTATTATGGCGCGTTCCCCCTTTCCTCCAAAATCCGCATTTAAAAACTGCGAGATCGCGTGTCAAGAGCGATCGTGAATCGGAGAAATTCTCGCCGAGAATGCTAGATGAGGTTCGCGTGCCGTGTTAGCTTACAATGGCTAGCCCACTTGTTTGGGTCAAAAACGTGCGGATTTGCCAACAGCACGAGTGTAGAAGTAATTAAGGAGCCGGAACGAGAATTTTACCGTGCCTTAGATTTGGGTGATATCGGTCTTGAAGGTTGAGCGATTTAGGTACGCGCGTGTCTTAGAGATCGACGCTGCGCGATCGCTACAAAAAAATAAATAATCAGAGGTATATTTAAAGATGCGAAACCAGCAACCGCAAGATTCGATAGGGACGATCGAATTATCCCCAGGAATCGAAATTCAAGCATTAATCTCCCAAGAACATATTCCGGCATTGCGAGCGGGGTTTGCACTGTTTCCTGCCAACCCCCGATGGAGCGCGTTGAAGTTTCAAGCTTGGAAAAGCGGTCGTCGATTGCGGCAAGCCCTCGAGCGCGGCGAGACCTACGTTGGAGATCGGCATCTGACCCTCGTGGCAACCGAGCCTCAAGTAGAAAAGCCCGCACCGCGACAACCCATCGAAGCTTGTCTGAGCGCTGTTAAACGGTTGCTGGGAGAGCGCTCTTACGCGGGATTGTAAGTGTGCATTTTGGAGGAAGGCGGGCAGAGCTGCAGTCTTCCCCAGGGGATCTAAAATTCGTCCATGTCGTCGCGACCGATGGAGTTGGGTTCGTTATCGCGCTTAGATCCCAATAGATCCAGTCGATCGACTTTAATGACCGGCGAAGATCGGTTCGCACCCGTATTGCGATCGCTCCAAGTATCGATTTTCAGTGCCCCTTTCACACCAATAAGCGATCCCTTGCGGACGTAATTTGCTGCGACCTCCGCCGTTTTACCCCACAATTCTAGATTGAACCAGTCGGGTCGATCGCTGTTTCGACTGCGTCGATTGACAGCAAGAGTCAACCGACATTTAACGCTGCCAGACTCAAAATATCGCACGTCGGGATCTCCCCCCACTCGCCCCACAAGCGTCACCACATTCAGACTCATAATTTTAAGTTGAACTATCCTTCAACTTAAATTATGACGCATTTTGCCAACCCCAGGCTCCTTCATCTGCCAACTTGGGGAAACATTCATCGGAAGAATGCAATCTGGGCATCAGAATCGATCGCTCGACTGGACTTAAAACGAAAAACATACTAAGATCCACCTCGATCGCAATTACCGTAGGACAGACAAAAGAGTGACGCTCAAATACTAAGTCCAGTCGAACGTAAGGTTTGACTGTCATCCCAGATTTAAGCCTGGGTTAACTCAATCGGGGAAAATGTATTCTATGTCAGCCAATCGCAGGGAATTCAAACCGAACCATCCCCTGCCGTTACTCTTGCGGTGTAACCAAACGTGAAGCGTCACAATCTCCAAAATCACGATCGCTCGCGATCGGTCGCACACAAAAGAAATTCCTTAGGGGGACGTAGTTCGTGGGATTATTAAATCGCTTTTCACTCTCTAGAGATATGGGTATCGACCTGGGTACCGCTAATACGTTAGTTTATGTATCTGGAAAAGGGATCGTACTCCAAGAGCCTTCGGTGGTTGCCATCGATCAAGATGACAAACTACCTCTGGCCGTGGGCGAAGAGGCAAAAAAAATGCTCGGTCGTACCCCTGGTAACGTGGTGGCATTGCGCCCCTTACGAGATGGCGTGATTGCAGATTTCGATACCGCCGAGCTGATGCTCAAACACTTTATTCGCCAGGTTCATGAAGGGAGAACCCTGGTTTCCCCTCGCATCGTGATCGGGATTCCTAGTGGGGTGACCGGGGTCGAACGTCGGGCGGTGATGGATGCAGCTCTTCAAGCAGGCGCTCGGGACGTTCGCCTGATCGACGAACCCGTAGCGGCAGCTATTGGCGCGGGGCTTCCCGTGGCCGAGCCGACAGGGAACATGATTATCGATATCGGCGGTGGAACCACTGAAGTTGCCTTGATGAGTTTGCAGGGTATCGTGTTGAGCGAGTCCGTGCGAGTGGCTGGAGACGAACTGAGCGAGTCGATCGTTCAGTACATGAAAAAGGTTCACAACTTAGTAATCGGGGAACGGACTGCCGAGGAAATCAAAATTCAAGTTGGTTCGGCTTATCCCACCCACGAAGACGACGAGTTGATGGACGTACGAGGCTTGCACCTGCTCTCGGGATTGCCGAGAACCGTCACCATCAAGGGTCCGGAAATTCGCGAAAGTATGTCAGAACCCCTCTCGGTGATTATTGAGGCCGTCAAGCGCACCTTGGAGCGAACGCCACCGGAATTGGCTGCCGATATTATCGATCGAGGCATTATGCTTGCGGGAGGAGGAGCGTTACTCAAGGGATTGGATACGTTGATCAGCCACGAAACGGGAATTGTCACCCACGTGGCGGCCGACCCTCTCAGTTGCGTGGTTCTCGGAACTGGGCGAGTTTTGGAGAACTTCAAGCAGCTAGAGCGGGTGTTCAGCGGTCGCTCTCGCACGATGTAAACGCCCATGAAGGGAAATTCTATATACGTGTTTCGTCGCTGGTGGGAACGATACGGGGTACAAACGGTACTGGCAGTGTTAGCTCTGGTTGCGGCGGGGCTGGTTCGTCACACCAATGGTGCGGTGCTGTTTGAAATGTATCAAGCCCTCGCTCGCCCCTTTGAGGCTAACCCGGCACAACAGGAGCAACTGGTCAACGCTCGCATTCGCGAACTCGAACAGCGATTGGCAGAACAAGAGCGTCAAAATCAGTCCCTGAAGCAGCTCGTGGGTGCGGTTGGCGATCGCGATCGCCAACCGATTTTTGCCCCAGCGATCGGTCGCAGTGCCCATCATTGGTGGAATCATATTATTTTGGGTCGCGGTCGTCGGGATGGCTTGAAAAAAGGATATATCGTTACGGCTCCAGGAGGCTTGGTCGGTCGGATCTCGAGTGTGACCGATCGCACGAGTCGAGTTCTTCTGATTAGCGATCCGACCAGTCGCGTGGGGGTCACCATCGGTCGCAGTCGTTCGATGGGCTTTCTCCGGGGTCAGGGTACCGAACGAGCTGTGATGGAGTTTTTTGACAAAGTGCCTGATGTCAAAGCCGGAGATACGGTCTCGACTTCATCTTTGAGTCAGTTGTTTCCACCGGGAACGCCAGTGGGGAGCGTAGAATCGGTGAAACTCAATGCTAGCCCCGCTCCAGAAGCGACCGTCAAGCTTTCTGCCCCCATCGGTAATTTGGAATGGGCGCTGGTCGAACCCAATCGCCCCATTTCCGAGACTTCAAGCGACACCACGTTGGACGCAGAAGAACAACCCCAAGAAGAACGAGAAGATGGTTTCGAGGAAAACTAGCTTTGTCACCCCCTTAGCGCGATGGCCGTCCTGGATGCGTCGAGGGCTAGATGCAATCGTCACGGTGGGTTCTTTGCTCTTGTGCTTGCTATTATTACCCACTCGGATACCTGGGATGGAACTATTGGGCATCGGACCCAATTGGTTGCTGATTTGGGTAGTGGCATGGAGTCTCAATCGCACAGTTTGGCAAGGCGTCTTGGCCGGACTGACCATCGGGATCGTACAAGATGGTATGAGTTCGTCTCATCCCACCCATGCCGCAAGTTTGATCGCCGTCGGGGTGCTGGCGGCTCGATTGCAGAAACAGCGCTACATTCAGGAAGATTTTATCTCGGTGGCCCTTGTGGTTTTCGGGATGAGCGTTGTGGCTGAAACGGTGACGGCACTTCAGTTTAGTATCGATAGCCTTTGGGGGGATGCCTCTGGGACCGGGCGATCGCTTTCAGAAATTTGGACGTACCACCAGCGAGTGACGCTCGCCTCAGCGATTCTCAGTAGTCTCTGGGCACCTGCGATCTATTTTCCCCTCGATCGTTGGTGGGGGAAAATGAATTTATTAGAGTAGAGACCCGATCGATCGGGTAATTCGTTCGTTTTCAATCGGCTGTTCCTTCATCTTGTGCGATGGAAATGGAATTTCTCAGAACCCCAAAAACTCGATCGGAGTTTTTCTGCCATACTGAAAACAATCCTCGATTTGAGAGGTTGTTTTCTTTGAATTGTTAATTATGCTGGGTATATTTCAACAAAGCCATCTGCGAGTTGAGGTCGAGGCATCAGCCACTATCATCCAACAGAGTTTGCTCTATCCCGAACAGCTACAACAATGGTGGTGGCCGCAACGGGTTGCTGCGGGATTACCCGAGCAACTAGCCGAGGGATTGACCTTCACCAGTACGATGGGTTCTATGGCGATTCAACATCATGTCGATGCTGTTGGAGATAACTACCTGCGGCTGTTGCTGAGTCAAGGAATTGATGGCTTTCACGAGTGGTACTGGGGTGAGGGTTGGGTGCAGTCTCGCTTGGAAGGCATCTCCCTTCTGCCCTTGAATTTGGGGCAAACCCTGGGTCTAATGCGTCTGCGTCAGTTTGTCAGCCAAAAAAGCTAGTGGAGGGCATGAAATATTGCCGATTTCCATCAACGCCAGGACTGAGCAACGGTTAATTTTCAGAATCGGCCTAAGCTTCAGTTTTGGCATATTTCCCCACCACTTGGCGCAACTGCTCTGCATCGAACGGCTTGGTCAAATATTCCGTCGCACCAGCCATACGACCTTTGACTTTATCGAATGCTTTATCGCGAGCGGTGAGCATGACAATAGGAAGGTCTTGAAATTGAGGCAGGTTGCGTACGGTTCGACACAGTTCTAAGCCGTCAATTTCAGGCATGGAAACATCGAGCAACAGCACGGAAATCGGCTCGTGGTAAATCAGGCTCAAAGCATCTAAGGCATTATCTTCTAGTAGGACGCGATATTCTTGTCCTAAAGCTCTTTGGATCATTTGCTGGGTAATAGCGCTATCGTCCACTGCCAAGATGGTCTGGGTACGACCCTCGCTCGAAGACATATGATTCCTCTCTTGTATGACTCATCTGACGGACTGCTTTGAATGCTTTCGCATTGCATTGCAGCATTTTATTGGTCGATGCTTCCCCCATTTGGGTAAAGCTAGCGACCCGCGAATCGTTCAAGTCTTTTACTCTATCGATTCCGATAAAAAACAAACCCACAGTTGCTTGGGATTCTGTCGTAATCGCTTTGGGCGACACCTGCAAGATGCGCGATTGTAATTCTATTATAGTTTTGGTTGACCTGGGCCACATCTGCAAGCTCTGTCATAATCTTCTCTTAAATTGACTGTGGGTTTTTTAGATAGAACGATCTTAAAAAAAAGCTTGACATCCTAGGGGAACTTACTGCTAATATATACAAGGTTCGCTCGATGGGGCGTCGCCAAGTGGTAAGGCAGCGGGTTTTGGTCCCGCCATTCGGAGGTTCGAATCCTTCCGCCCCAGTCAGTTAAATTTACGTAAAAAGTACAAGCTTTAAGCTGTAAATTTTATTCATTTTTTTTCTAGACATTGTCGAAGTGCGATTGCGCTCCGATGACTTTCAAAAGAGCGAGAAGATATCTTTGAAAACCTCAAAACTCTTTTCTGTCGCATTTCGACCCTAACTCAT
This sequence comes from Zarconia navalis LEGE 11467, assembly GCF_015207075.1. Taxonomy (GTDB): domain Bacteria; phylum Cyanobacteriota; class Cyanobacteriia; order Cyanobacteriales; family Geitlerinemataceae; genus Zarconia; species Zarconia navalis. Next base: position 5,044 of record NZ_JADEXN010000060.1, on the reverse strand, counting down.
AGCTGTCTCGTCGTCGTGCGTGCAACTTGGAATTCCATTTCTCCTATTCGCAGAACCCATCGATTGAGGAGAAATACCGCCTCCACCTCTTTGTCCTGTGCTCCGCTCGTGGCAGGCGACAGGGAAATCGAACTCGATTCATGGGTTTGATGGAGGTTACCCCGATACTTCGTTGGCGCAGCTGCCCTCAAAGGAGGCGAGGAACCGCGCGCGATCGCACGCTTTTCACTGACACAATTGTTTAATTGTTTAAGTCGATACCACGACTTTGCGCGCAAGACGCAAAGCGGGGTCTCCCCCTCCATTCTCAATTTCAATGCGCGATGGCTTATTAACTTTGACGCCAATGAAACATCCCAACTCCGACTCGATCGTCCCGTCGTACAATCTAACGACACCCATTCGTGTGGGTTTGGTAGGGACGGGTTATGCCGCCATGCGCCGTGCCGAGGCTTTTGGAGATGACGATCGATCGCAACTCGTTGCCGTCGTCGGTTCCGATTGCTTGCGCACCCAGGAATTTGCCGGGTCTTACTCCGCCGAAGCCATCGACTCCTGGGAAAAGCTCGTTCGGCGCGAAGATATCGATTTGGTGACTATTTGTACGGTGAACTGCGACCACGGGACGATCGCCCGCGCCGCCCTGCAAGAGGGCAAACACGTCGTTGTCGAATACCCCCTCTGTCTCGATCCCATCGAAGCTGAAGAACTTGTTGCCCTTGCCACCGATTCCGAGAAATTGCTCCACGTCGAGCATATCGAACTCCTCGGCGGGTTGCATCGGGCTTTACTTCACTCGCTGCCAGAAATCGAACCGGTATCTTACACTCGCTACATTACCATTTCCTCGAAACATCCCGCTCCCCGCCGCTGGTCTTACCAACCCGAAAAATTAGGTTTTCCTCTATCGGCTGCCCTATCTCGCATTCGGCGGCTGACAGATTGCTTCGGGGAGGTAACGCGGGTTAGCAGTCGAGATCGGTACTGGGATGCCCCAGAGGATGACTTTTTCACGGCTTGTTTGTGTACGGCTGAGTTAACCTTTGCATCCGGCGCGATGGCCGACGTGGTTTACGGTAAGGGGGATGCTTTCGGAGTGCGGGAAAATCGCTTTGAGGTGCATGGTGCAAAAGGAACGCTGATATTGACTCCAAAAGATGGAAAAATAATGCGAGGAGACGAGATCGTGCCGATCGAAATTGCTCCTCGTCGGGGTTTGTTTGCTAAAGATACGGGGATGGTACTCGATCGCCTGTTGGAAAACAAACCCCTGTATACGAACGTTCTTGACAGCGTTTACGCCCTCAAAGTGGCGGATGCCGCGCGGCAATCGGCCCAAACGGGGCAAGCAGTTCTACATCTGGATGCTGCCCTGCCCTCTGAAGATTCCCAATGGATTTACTGACCATTCTACTATCGAGCCTATTAAGTGCGCTCTCTCCCATGGGATTGATTCTCGATGAAACTCTAGAAGGGACGATCCGCGATCGCTTTGAGGAAGTTGAAGCACTCCAAGTCCGGATCGATAATGCCCCCAGTCACCAAATTTTGGCGGGGAAGGTGGAACGGGTAAGGGTTGCGGGACGAGGATTGTGGTTGCCGCCTTTAATCGAGGGCGGGGATAACGATCGCCCGTCGCTGCGAATTGCCCTGTTGGAAGTGGAAACCGATCCCATCGATCTGGATCTCGATCGCCTCAATGATGGGATCGAAGCCCTAGAAAAACCACTGCAAGCGGGAATTCGGTTGGTGTTGGAAGAAGAAGATCTCGATCGGGCGTTGAGTTCCGGCACCGCTTCGGCTGAGGTTCCCACCTTTGAAATGGGAGACTACAGTATTATCGCCCCCCAAATCGACTTCACCGACGAGAATCGAGTACAGGTGCAAGTTGCCGTTCGCCAAAAAGGAGATCGCGAATCTTTATCCGTGGCGATCGAGTCGGGGCTGCAGGTGCGGCAGGGGCGCTATCTGGAGTTCGTCGAACCGAGTATCTCGGTCAATGGCGAAGAAGCTGCCCCGGAAATACTAGTGGGGATTTTGGGGGCGGCGGGACAGTGGGATCTCGATCGCCTAACTCCCCCAGGTACGATCGTTCGGTTGCTACGCTGGCATCTCACCCCCGATGGTTTAGATGTTGCAGCATTTGTCTCAATTGACAACGGACAATCGCGGTAATAGTAGGGGCCGTGTCCCCGTGCAGTGGCGTTTGACCTGTTATAGGAAGCACGAGTACGATGGCAACAAAAAGATTTTTGACGATTTATACCCATTGACATTACCAAAACTGCAAGTCATCGCAAAATAAATATTGAATTTAATGTTTGAATTTGGAAGAAACGATGAAACTGTCAATTTAATGGTTTCGAGCTGGACCTAAAGTAAGATAATTGTACGGTAAATAGATAAAGCTTCGCCCTTGTTTTGGTTAAAACCGAGTATACCACAGCTCTCAAACCCCTGAAAACTCGTGACAAAATCCGTGAAGATCTTGGAAAAATCAGCTCGAAAACCGGGGAAATAGATGCTCGCGATCGAATTTTTGAACCGAACCAGAAACGAAAAGACAATCGACTGGTACATTAAATATCGAAACCCCACTGCGCTCGATCGATTGTGAATCACTACCAGCAAACCCTAAGAATTCAGACTACCGGCAAATCCCTCACCCGCATCACCCGGCAAATCGAAACCACCGTCAGCGATGCCGGCATCGAGATGGGGCTGTGTACCCTTTTCTTGCGCCATACCTCCGCCAGCTTGGTGATTCAAGAAAATGCCGATCCCGATGTCCTGGTCGATTTAGAAAACTTTTTTGCCAAACTCGTCCCCGAAAGTGGTTACTATATCCACAGTGCGGAGGGGCCTGACGATATGCCCGCTCACATTCGCACAGCACTGACCCATACTTCAGAACAAATCCCGATCGCGCGCGGCAGATTGGTTTTGGGAACTTGGCAGGGTATCTACATTTGGGAACATCGCCAGCGCCGCCATCACCGAGAACTTGTCGTCCACATCAGCGGCAATTAATCGGCGATCGAGGTTATGAAACGACAAGAATTAACTTTAGCGCTTCAACATGAACATTCAGATCGAAAATCTCGACGAAATCACCTTGATCGATCTCATCGGCGATCTTGATGCTAATACCGCCCCGCAGGTTCAAGAACGAGTGTTACCGATCGCCCAAACATCGGGTAAGATACTGCTAAATATGGCAGAAGTTCCCTATCTGTCGAGTGCGGGTTTGCGGATGCTGCTGCATCTTTACCGACAAGTGGGTGAGAATAAAGGGAAAGTGGTTTTGGTGGCTTTGGTGGAGGAAATTCGAGAAACCATGGAAGTGACGGGATTTCTTCAGTTTTTCGATACCTACGAAACGTTGGATAAGGGAGTGGAAGCCTTGGTCAATGACAAGTAATAAGTAATAAGTCGATATCAGTAGATATGCGATTAAATTAAGGATATTTTTCAGCCAGTTTAAAGATTTTCAATGAAGCCTTTTTATATAAAATTTATTTCGCCGGTCTAGTCCGAGCTGTTCGACCGCAATTTTATCAATTAAACGTACAAATCTCTTGCGACAGATTATTCTAAGTCATATTATTGAGATTATTCTCAAAATAAATTTCCCGATCGATAGAAAAATTAATATTCGCAATTCGTTTTTACTTCGCTCTAGAATGCTGGTACTTCGCTAAAATTTGGGCAATTTCGAGTAAGTCCGCACATTGTTCTCGCTTATCTTGATTCATTGTTTTCTCTGAGGTGTTAGACTGTTTTTGAGTGGCGCGATCGAGAGTTTTGAGTCTCAAATTGTATTCTTTGTTGAAGTACCGATCGATTTCTTCTCGATCGTAATCTTCCGGAACTTGGAGCCGAATCACAAAAGTTAAATCTGACTTCTTTTCAAAAGCTTGAATTAAAATTTTAGGATGTTTTAATTCTCGCTCGAGCTGTTGAAAAGTATCTAAAAAAGCGGTCCACTCAATACCGTCAGAAAAAATGAGTTCGACAATTTCTGCAGAAGACTGAAATAGGACAATAAATTCACCGGGTGCAAAGTTTTTTTGTGCGTCTTGCGGTTGTCGTTCTCGAAATCGAATTTTTCCAGCCGGAGTGATAACCGAATCGAGATAGATCCATTCGCAAACGATGTCTTTGAGATGGGTCGTTTCGTTAATATTCCAGTCGGAAACGCAAGCCCCCGTGAGAGTGGCACCTTCAAAATTGGCGGCGATCGCTTGCACGTCTACCAGACTTGCTCCAGTGAGGTCGGCTTCGGTGAAGTCGGCTTCGGTGAGATCGGCTTTTCTCAAATTTGCCCGTTTCAATTTCGCACCGGTAAAGTCAGCCCCAAATAGATCGGTATTGGTCAAACTAGTTTGAATTAAGTTAGCCCGACCGAAATTCGTGCCGAACAAAACCGCTCGGTCTAAGCTTGCACCTTGAAGGTCGGCTCCGAAGAAGTTTGCTTTAAACAAAATTGAATGGGAAAGGTTGGCTTTTCTAAGATCGGTTCCCCGCAAATCCACACCGCGAAGATCGGGCCGAATCTTTTTGTGTTGCTTGCGCCACTGATTCCACACTGGTACGCCTTGCTTGAGCAAGCTTAGATGTTCTTCATTGGCTACCAAGTCTCGAACTCCTCTCTTACGATTTTCCAAGAAAACGATCGCTAATATCAATACGACCTATTTGGTTTATTGAGGCGATCTCGAGATGCATCCAGAGGGCGCGTTTCGATCTTTTCCGTTTTTGAATTGCTCGATTGGCGATCGACTAGCCTTAGTATTATCACCATTTGGGATATCCAAATGCAAGACGCTTTCGAGAGCAACTCCGATCCTCGATGAGGGGTGGTATTTTGAGATCGGATCTGGGTAATCGATCGTCAACGCGCAAATTCCACGAGTTGCTCTCTCCCCCAGCAATGCCTGCTTCCTCCGCTTTGCAACCCCAATTATGGTGATTCAACCGGATTCGATCTGGGATCGGACAACGGTAACGATTCACGACCGCCCGACTCTACCCAGTCGTTACT
>NZ_JADEXN010000059.1 GCF_015207075.1 Zarconia navalis LEGE 11467 | reverse complement strand
AATATATTCTTATAAAGCCATATCTACTTATCAGTCTCTGGGCTTGACAACTCATGGAAGGATGGATGAGTTTTTTTAAGACTTATTCAGCAAGCCCTAATTGAGTAGGATGGATCGGCTTCGATCCACTTCTGGGCAAAGGTGGATTTACCGCTACCGGGAATGCCGATTAAGAAGTGACATAACGCAATCGCCATATTCTCGAATTCATCAATTTCTCTCCCCATTCCCCTGACAACTTCGATCGGACAACTTTTCTTTCCGTAACAGCTTGTTGTCATTGCCAAAAACGAAGCCATTGTCAGGATTGGCGATCGTTGCCATCGTTTCGAGATTCTCCCACGACAATTGACTTTGGGGAGCATTTATCCTGAGAAGCTCGTCAAGCCTACCATGAAACCCAAACCGATCGCTCAACCGAAATCTGCGGCGCAACGGCATCTCACAGTTGCCGGTAGGATAGCCTGGATGCTATTAGCCATTGCGATCGCACTTCTGTGGCTGCTGCACCGTGCCGGAATTGTCAATGCATGGCAGCTTCCCCTCAAGCCGATGCTGGTGTTTCTCGGAGGTAGCGGTTTGGTTTGCTTGTTGCTGGCGCAATTTTGGGGCTTTTGGCAACACCGGCAATGGCTGCAACGGCTGGGTTGGATGGCGGTGGCGTTCTTTGCGATTCTCAATCTACTGGCTTTCATTTTCGCCTACAGCCTGACCCATTTTACCCCGCCGGGAACCTTCGGCATCGGTCTTCCCAGACCTGTAAATTCCCGGCTACCCAGCGATTTCGGACTTGAATATACCACCCGTCGCATTCGAGTAAACGATCGGGAGTGGTTGGAATCCTGGTTCATCCCGGCATCGAATACTGACTCATCCAAAGGCACGATTCTCCTATTTCCCGGCCAAGGCGGCAGCAAAGGCAAACAACTCCTCGCACCGGCACAAGTATTACACGGTCTGGGTTACGACGCGCTGCTGGTGGATTTTCGAGGGGTGGGAGGTTCCAGCGGCAGTACCAGTACCATCGGCGTTCTCGAAGCCAAAGATGTCGCCCTGGCGGTGGATTACGCCCGAGAATTGCAACAGCAGTTACAACGGCGATCGCCCATTGTTCTGTACGGGGTTTCTATGGGCAGTGCGGCGATTCTGCGGGCGGTTTCTCGAGAGAATGTAACCCCCGATGCGATCGTTCTCGAACTGCCGTTTTCGCGCCTATTGGATGCGGTGAGAGTACGCCTAGCCGATCGGGGAATTCCCACGTTTCCCGCTGCGGAACTTATCGTTTTCTGGGGCGGAATTCAGCAGGGATTTAACGGGTTTGCCCACAATCCCATTGCCGATGCGAGGCAAGTTCGCGTTCCCACTTTAGTATTGCATGGCGAAGACGATCGGTGGATGAGTTTGGCTCAAATTGATGAATTATTGGCCGTATTTCCGGGAGAAAAACAATTGACGATCTTTCCCGATGCCGGACATCAATTACTGGTAACGGTCGATCGAGATTTGTGGGGTCAAAGTATCGATCGATTTTTGAATGCGGTTGGGGAGAAATTTTAGATCGGCAGGGTTGAAAGTACGATTCTTCGGCTACTCTCAAAGTAATCTTAAACTTTGTCCGATCGAATTTTGGAAATGTTCGGCGAAGCTTGATGTCCAATCGCTAGATTTCTTTAGCGATAATTTTAGTATTACGATAGAAGTCATGTTCTAGGAGAAACTCCATGTCTACCCTCGTTCAAACCTTAGCTCAAAACTCCATCGAAGAGAACGTTGAAAATCCGCCCGATCGAAAAGTCTGGACAGATGAAGAATTCATGGCTCTTAGCCGCGATGGAAATCGCTACGAACTAGTGAATGGAGAATTAATTGAGATGGGAAATTCTGGTGCAAAACACGGTTATGTTGCCATTATCTTGAGTGCAGCATTATTTAACTGCGTCTCAACTCAAAAATTGGGCGTTTTAATGGATTCTAGCACTGCCTTTAAAATGAAAAATGGCAACCGACGAGCACCTGATATTTCCTTCGTTTCCAAAGAACGACTGCAAGGACTCGAGGATCTTCCCGATGGTTTCCTCGACGGTGCGCCTGATTTGGCGATCGAAATTCTTTCTCCGGGCAATACAGTGGAAGAAATGCACGCGAAATTGGTAGAATATTTCGAGAATGGCGCCCGTTTGGCATGGATCGTGCACCCGAAAGAGCATTACATTTTGGTATACCGTTGCGCTACCGAACCCGATCGCTTGCTCAAATCGATCGACTCTCTTGATGGAGAAGATGTAGTTCCTGGCTTTTCCCTACCCGTTGCCGATCTCTTTGAAAAACTCTCTTTTTAGGAGTACTGTTAGTTTCGCACTTCACCTACGCACTGACATTACTCCCGATGGATAGCACCAAAAATTGAATGTATCCTGAATTCAGTCCGATCGGGATCTGAGGATACCCTGTATTTTCCTGAGATTTTGCCTCGATAAAGTCCTGAGATTTTCTGCAACGACAAATCTGCGATCGCCCATTACTGTAGATAGGGAAAGGCAACGATCGTCGTTTGCCACGAGAGGTTCAAAGCGTGTCATGAAAGGAAAAAAGCAACAATCTGTCAATCTCGATCGTTTAAAAGCAAACAATTCCCTTGACAAGTCGAACGAGCAGTTGCGATCGAGCTTAACCCAAGAAACGACATCTCCTCCTCGTACCCACCGTAAAATTGGCATCCTACTCGGCAGTGTGGCGTTGAGTCTGTTGGCGTTTGGATGGCTGCAACTGGGCGATCGCAATTCTTCCGTTTCCCCCTGCTGGCAATCGCAGATTCGGGTGGTAGAGGATGCTTCAGTTTAAGTGGATGCTTCAGTCTATGGTTCTTGGCAACTTGATGTATTGCCATCGCAAAACGTTTACTTGTAGGGTGTGTTGAGGCACGAAGCGCACCACCGCCACTAAATTTATTCTGTATGTGTAAGTCCTCGCAACTTGATGTAGCCGTTGCGATAGAATTAGGTTCAGTTCTCAAGATAAACTAGTCGAGTCTACCTTTTTCTCAGAGCCTAAACATTGAAAATGATATTGAATCAGGCGATCGCGATCGCATTTTCTATTTCCATCGAATCCAATCCGATCGGGAAAAATACAACGCTTCATTTCCTCGATCGAGCTTAATCGATGCTCTGGTTTTTTTTCGCACTCACGACGGCAATTTGCGAATCCTTTCGCGATGTTTTTAATAAAAAATCTCTGAAAACAAACGATGTCTACATCGTGGCATGGTCGTTAAATTTTTTCACGGTTGTTTTTCTTCTCCCGTTAGTGTTCGTAACGGGTATCCCTGAAATTGGCGATCGCTTTTTCTTGGCACTTGCGGTCAATAGTATCCTAAATGGTTTGGCATTTCTCGCTCTGATGAAAGCCATTCAAGCCTCGGATTTATCGAAAGTGGCACCGATGACAACATTTACGCCACTCTTTCTGTTGCTGACTTCGCCGTTAATCGTGGGAGAGTTTCCCAACCCCAGCGGTTTCATTGGTATTGCATTAATTGTTACAGGGGCATATCTACTCAACTTAAATGCTCGAAAATCGGGCTATCTCGCACCGTTTAAAATGCTTTGGAAAGAGAGAGGAACAAAGCTGGGGTTATTGGTTGCTTTCTTGTGGAGTATTACGGCTAATTTCGATAAAATCGGCGTTCAAAACTCTGCCCCAATTTTTTGGGTGGCATCGATGTTTGCGGGAATAACTTTACTTTTATCACCACTCGTGATAATCAATTCCGGATTAAAATTAAGCAAATGGGGTTCGATCGGGAAAAGCTTGGTTTTGATTGGTTTATTCAATGCGATCGCCGTGGCTTTTCAAATGTTCGCTCTCAATTTAACCCTAGTCGCTTACGTAATTTCAGTCAAACGTACCAGCGCCATTTTTAGCGTAGTTTGGAGTAAATTAATTTTTAAAGAATCAGGATTCCAAGAACGAGTTTTCGGAGCCTCGGTTATGGTGTCAGGGGTAATTTGTATTGCTCTTTCGGGATAAAACTTATTAAGTAGTAGGCGATTGAAAATAAGTTTTAAAGTTATCGGTGGTGCTGTTTCGATCTTGATTGATATTGAGTAGATAAAGTCCGATATCAACTTCAAAAATCGACCTTACGACTCTGAAGATTAATTCGCTCCTCGCACCGAAATCATCAATTTTCATCCCCATTCCCCGCTTCCTCTTTTCTGGATATGTCTCTTACTTATTTCTTAAATCAATGTCGGAAATGCCACCTGAATTTGGCGAGAACACCGATCTAGACCCGGACGCAAAACTTCCTAAAATAGGTTTACGGGAACGATCCGGATGCGATCGCCCCAAAATTAACGAAATCTCGACTCATTCAAAATTTTATGCAACCCACCAATCCCGATCGATTTACAGAAAAAGCCTGGGAAGCCATTTCCCGAACCCCCGATCTTGCCAAAGCTGCCGGGCAACAGAAACTCGAAAGCGAACTCCTGTTTAAAGCACTCCTCGAACAAGAGGGTTTAGCCAGTAGTATTTTAAATCGGGCGGGGGTATCGGTTCCGACAATTCGCGATCGTATCGAAGCCTTTATTGCCAAACAACCGAAAATATCTGGTAGTAGTAGTTCCATCTACTTAGGGCAAAGTTTGGATCGTTTGCTCGATCGCGCCGATACTTATCGAAAAGAATACGATGATGAATATATTTCCATCGAACATCTAATTCTTGCCTATATTAAAGACGATCGCTTCGGAAAAAACCTCTTCCGAGAACTTAAAATAAGTGAATCTCAACTTAAAGAAACGATCGCCCAAATACGAGGTACTCAAAACGTGACCGATCGAGATCCAGAAGGCAAATACGACTCCCTCGAAAAATACGGCCGCGACTTGACCGAAGCCGCCCGAGAAGGGAAACTCGATCCGGTTATCGGCCGCGACGACGAGATTCGCCGCACGGTACAAATCCTCTCTCGCCGTACCAAAAACAATCCCGTCCTGATCGGCGAACCGGGGGTGGAAAAAACGGCGATCGCCGAAGGTCTCGCCCAGCGTATCGTTAAAGGGGATGTCCCCGAATCCTTGCGCGATCGCACCCTCATCGCCCTGGATATGGGTTCGTTGATTGCCGGGGCGAAATATCGGGGCGAATTTGAAGAACGCCTCAAAGCCGTCCTCAAGGAAGTCACCGAATCGGAAGGGCAAATCGTTCTGTTCATCGACGAAATCCATACCGTCGTCGGCGCGGGGGCAACCCAAGGGGCGATGGATGCGGGGAACCTGCTCAAACCGATGCTGGCGCGGGGGGAACTTCGCTGTATCGGCGCAACGACTCTAGACGAGTATCGCAAGTATATCGAGAAAGATGCTGCCCTGGAACGGCGATTCCAGCAAGTCTTCGTCGATCAACCCAGCGTTGAGGATACGGTATCGATTCTGCGAGGCCTCAAAGATCGTTACGAAACCCACCACAACGTCAAGATTGCCGATAGCGCCTTGGTGGCGGCGGCAAGCCTATCTACGCGGTATATCAGCGATCGCTTTTTGCCCGATAAGGCGATCGATTTGGTGGACGAAGCGGCGGCCAAACTGAAGATGGAGAGTACCTCCAAACCCGAGGAACTCGACGAAATCGATCGTAAAATTCTGCAACTGGAAATGGAGAGACTCTCTCTGCAACGGGAAAGCGATGCGGCCTCCCAAGAACGGTTGCAGCGATTGGATAAAGAACTCGCCGACTTGAAAGAACGGCAATCGGCGTTCAACGCCCAATGGCAGGCAGAGAAAGAGGTTCTCGACAAGCGCAAAAACCTCAAAGAGGAAATCGATCGAGTTCAGGTGGAAATCGAACAAGCCGAACGCAACTACGATCTCAACCGCGCCGCCGAATTGAAGTTTGGCAAGCTGTCTGAGTTGCAAAAAGAACTCGACCAAACCGAAGAACAACTCGAACAAACCCAAAGTAGCGGTCACTCTCTGTTGCGTGAAGAAGTCACCGAAGCTGACATTGCCGAAATCATTTCCAAGTGGACGGGGATTCCCATCAGCAAATTGGTGGAGTCGGAGATGGAGAAACTGCTTCACCTCGAAGACGAACTGCACGAACGAGTTATCGGTCAAAACGAGGCAGTGACGGCGGTTGCCGATGCCATTCAGCGATCGCGCGCGGGACTTGCCGACCCCAATCGTCCGGTGGCGAGTTTTATCTTCCTCGGACCGACGGGGGTGGGTAAAACCGAGTTGGCAAAAGCCCTGGCGGCTTACCTGTTCGACACCCAAGATGCCATGGTCCGCATCGATATGTCGGAATATATGGAGAAGCATACCGTTTCTCGCCTCGTTGGCGCGCCTCCGGGATACGTGGGATACGACGAAGGGGGGCAACTCACCGAAGCCATTCGCCGCCGTCCTTATGCAGTGATTCTGTTCGACGAAATCGAGAAGGCCCACCCAGATGTGTTCAACATCATGTTGCAAATCCTCGACGACGGCCGGGTGACGGACGCGCAAGGTCATACGGTGGACTTCAAAAATACCGTGATTATCATGACTAGCAATATCGGTTCCCAGTTCATTTTGGATGTGGCGGGAGACGATGATAACTACGAGGAAATGCAGGGTCGGGTAATGGATGTACTGCGCGCCGAATTCCGACCGGAGTTCCTCAATCGCATCGACGAGACGATTATCTTCCATGCGTTGCGCAAAGAAGAGTTGCGGCAAATCGTCAAGTTGCAAATCCTGAATTTGGAACGCCGTCTGGAAGATCGGAAAATGGCGCTGAAGTTATCGGATGAGGCACTCGATTTCCTCGTGGAGGTGGGGTACGATCCGGTGTACGGGGCCCGACCGATTAAACGGGCGATTCAGCGGGAGTTGGAAACCCAGATTGCTAAGGCGATTCTGCGGAGTACGTTTACCGAAGGGGATACGATTTTCGTGGATGTGGAGAACGAACGCTTGTCGTTTAAGCGGTTGCCGGCGGAGTTGTTGACGACGAATTAGGGTTTACCACAAAGGCACGAAGGACACAAAGTTAGAGGAAAAGTTGTCGGGTGGGCAGTTGTTTGAGTCGGAATTGAATGTTATTCCGTTACCGTACTGTCCACCTTTCTCCCGACTGGGTTCTATCTTCATTGTTTGGCGATCGTTTGCCCCGATCGACTGTTTGAAATTAGGTTTTAAGATGATGAGTAAATCTCAGAAAAAGAAGTCGAAAAATAAAATTTACTATCAGACATTTGGAGTCATTGTCGGGATAACCTTATTTATTTGGATTCTGCGCGGTCTGGGTGCGCTGGGATTCATGCCGGGATTGGTGATTTGGATTCTAATTTTTATGTCGATCGGTTCTGGGGCGATCGCAACATTTCAAAGTTCGCGACGGTGGTAAATTGATGATTTATCTTGTTGACTCAAATTACACATATTTGCTCTCTATATTAAATCGTTTTCGTAATTAAAAGAATTAAGATGACAGCCAATACTCAAATCACAAGCGAGCAAAGAGAAGCTGCCGAATTAGAAATTCGAGAAAAGCAAAAGCTCATTGATTATGATACTAGAGATTATTCAGTTGAAATGCTAATGAGAAAGTATCTCGATGGTATTAAAAATAACAAAAACAAGCTATTTATACCTGCCTATCAACGTAAATTTGTGTGGGATGAAAGACGGCAATCAGAATTTATAGAGTCCATTTTATTAGGTTTTCCAATTTCTTCTCTGATTTTTGCAAAAGATCGCAATTCAGAACGATTAGAAATTATAGATGGGGGGCAAAGAATTCGTACTCTAGCAAATTTTTTAAATAATGAATTTAAGCTGAAAAACTTAAAAGAAATTAAAAAACTTAATGGTTTTAGGTTCTCCGATTTACCTTTAGCACGCCAAAAACGCTTTCAGCGAAGTACTTTACGAGCGATTGTGTTAACGGATAATACAAATGAAGATGTGATTCAGTCTATATTTGAATGTATTAATAATACAGGTGGTGTTTGATTTAAAGTCTTAATTTAATCGAAAATATATTTTTACGAAGTCAATAAAAAATTTATATTAATGACAAGTCTATTATGTCAAAATTTTAACGAACGTTGCCGAGAAGTCAGCAAGTATTTCATTTTTCTAAAGAGTTTAGAGCAAGAAACGACAAAACTCTGCATGGAAGACAAAAATGGAAATCCTAAAATTAGAAATATAGACCCAACTTTAGAAAAAACTTTAAAAGCTAGTGGATTCTTACTACTTTATAATTTAGTTGAGTCTACGATGAGAAATGCGATCGAAGCTATATTTAATGATTTAGATAATCAAAGAGTTTCATTCGATCGCATCAAACCCGAACTTCAAAAGATTGTATTACAAAACCTTAAGAAGAGAAATTCTGACAAGGTAATTTCACAAATAACAGCTATTTCTCTAGATATTATTCAAGCTAGTTTTAATCAAGAAGATGTCTTTTCAGGAAATATTGATGGTAGGTTAATTAGAAAAACAGCAGATGAGTATGGTTTTTCTTCAAAAACTGATTATGCGAAGACAAGAGATGGCATTGATTTATTAGTGGTCAAGTCAAATCGAAATGACTTAGCTCACGGCTTTAAATCTTTTGAAGAAGTGGGAAGGGATAAAACAGCAGAGGAATTATTGGATATACAAAAAAAGTCGTTACATACTTGCGACAAATTTTAACAAATATAGAAATTTATATAGTTAATAAAGAATACTTAAACTCATCTAAAAGTCATTCTTAGCAAGGTAATTTTAAAATTAATAAATGTCAATATATTCAATTATCGACCCAAATAAATCCTATACTTTTTCTGACTATTTTAAACTGAACTCAGAACCCGATGAAATTTTATCCTATTTCGGGTATGAATACGAAGCAAAATCTCTAGAACTACCCAAATGCGATCGCGAGTTCGATCGCATCGATTCTCTCAAACAGAGTCTCGAAGAAAACTTATCTTGCGTCAGCTTCATTAGTGAAATGGCAAGACGGGAGTTTTTAATTGCTCCGGTTTTAATGAACCTCATTCATTATACTAAAGCTCGGATTCGCGTTGCCTATTCATTAATGGTGAACGAACAACTAAAAGGAGAGTTAGATTATTATCTACAATCTCAAAATCAGTTGCTTGTTATTGAAGCAAAAAATGCTGACTTACAAAAAGGATTTACTCAGCTAGCTGTAGAATTAATTGCGATCGACACTGAAAAGAGAGCGCAAACGAATTTTATTTATGGTGCAGTTTCTATTGGTAATATTTGGCAATTTGCAGTTTTAAACAGTCAATCTAAAAATATAATTCAAGACTTAAGTTTATATCGAGTTCCCGCCGATTTAACTGAACTGACTAAAGTTTTAGTGGGTATTTTGGGATACAATTATTAAGATTCTAGTCAGGGTATGAGGATGCGAAGTAATCGTTCTAAATCGTTTGGGATACGATTAGCGATCGGAATCGAGAATGGGATTTCGACTCATGGCTATAATCTCATGAAGTTTCGATCGATTCTATTATCGAACTATCTCTAAATGAGAACCGTTTCTCGTTTCTAAACTATTTTTGAGTGCTTGCCGAGTGCGTTCTAAATAAATGGTTGATGCGCGATCTTCTGGGTTTTGCTGGTAGCATCGATCGAATAACTCTTTAGCCTCTTCAAACGCCCCCATATTGTAGAGGACTAACCCTTGTTCGAACATCGTTTTTGTCGCTAATTTACCCTCTCTGAGGTGAGGTGGATCGGCATTAAACACTTCAAACACCGACACCATTTCCGACTTGCCTTTCACTTGCACGCGATCGATCAGACGTAAATCGTAATCGCTTTGATTTTTCATCTCCACAAACGTGCGATCGCTAATCAACAAAGATACACCGTAATTTTTCGTCAATCCCTCCAATCGAGAAGCCAGATTCACAGCATCGCTAATCACCGTACCATCCATGCGGGTTTGTCCCCCTACAGTTCCGAGCATCAAATCCCCCGTATTAATACCAATCCCAATTCTAATGGGCGGTCGGTCGGGAAGCTGTCGGGTTTTATTGTATCGACTCAAGGTATCGAGCATGGCAATTCCCGCTTTCACGGCATCATCTGCATTTCTACCAAACAGTGCCATAATCGCATCGCCGAGGTATTTATCAATAAACCCACCATTATCTAAGATTGCCGGTTCCATGCGAGATAAGTAGGCATTAATAAACCGAAAATTATCCTCTGGAGTCATACTTTCGCTCAAGCTGGTGAAGGAGCGAATATCACAGAACAAGATGGACATTTCCTGTTTCACCCGATCGCCGAGTTCCACATCGAGAATGCTATTTTTGTGCAAAAGCTGGAGAAACTGCCGGGGGACGAAACGCTCGTAAGCCTGATTGAGTTGGGAGAGTTGCTGTTGGTGTTGGTGGAGGGCATCGATGAAAACCACTTGTTCTCGCACCCGTTTTTGCAATTCCTCGTTGAGACGCCGAACCTGGGCTTCGGCTTCGATGCGTTGGGCGACTTCCTGTTGCATTTGGGTATTGGCATTTCGCAGGGCTTTGGTCTTTTCGTCGATGGTTTGTTGCAGCAGTTCCACGGTACTGTTGAGATCGACGGGATTAATCGCTTCGAGGAGGGTGGTTTGGGTAATGATGCCTGCAAGATATCCAGCTTCGTCCACCACCACCAAGCGGCGAATTCGCTGATTTTGCATGATTTGATGGGCCTCCCACAGGGGGGTGTTTTTCTGCACCGGCATTAGGGGAGAACTCATTGCATCTCGGGCCGGGATTTGGGAGAAGTTGAGACCTAGGGTTTTGTACTGGACGATATCCCGTTCGGTGATGATACCAAGGGGTTTTTGGCGATCGCGACGTTCTCGGCCTTCGCCGTCCTCGTTGGTTTCCACTTCGCAAATAACAACGGAGCTTTTCCGTTGTTGCGCCATGAGTTGGGCAACCTGACTTATCGAAGTGCTGGGGGTTGCCGTTGTCACTTTGGGTACCATAATGCTCGACACCTGCCGGATTTGCAGCATATCGGTGGGGTTGAGGGCTTGGCGCAAGCTGTGAGGGGTAATGACACCCATGACTCGACCCCCTTCGTCTACGGCCGGAAGGTGGCGAATCCGCGCCGCCCGCAACTTGGACAAGATGCCGAAAATATCTGTATCCCGATCGAGTTGGATGGTTTTTACCCCCGAAGTCATCAATTTATCGATCGTCACTCCCGTCAAATCCACCTCGTCGCAGGTGACTCGCACCACATCTCGTTCGGTAAAGATTCCCAAGAGTCGATCGCCTGCCATCACCAGGACGTAACTCGCCCGAGTCTGACTCATCACAGAAATGGTATCGAGAACGGAGGTATCTGGAGAAATGACGGTGGGATGGGTATCGAGTGCTTTGGCTAGCAGAGTGGGAGAGCCTGAGTTGCTCAGTAACATGGTTGAATGAATAAATGTGTGATACAGATACGATCCCAATACAGACACAGATGGAACTCGAGAGCGCAACTCAAATCAAGACTCGCGCGGCAGCATATCCTCTAATTAGGATAAAGGGGCATGGCATTGAGTATTGTTGGGAACTCACCTGCGATCGATCCCAAAGTAGAATTTACGAGACGCTCGCCCCTGTAGGAGCACACCTGAAGCGGAAGCACAAAAGAAAAGAGCAAGTGATGCCATCGATCGCAAACAAATCAGCCGGATCTTTTTATCGAGATCGCAATCCCATCAGAGTTACCATCCGGTGGCAACGACCTCCTCAAAGATCGCCTTTGTGTTTGCACTAGTTTGCTAAAGATTATCGACAAAGCCGTAGGGATCTAGGCAAGTTGCGATCGAACGCAATCCAGTTCTTATCCTATCTCAAATCTTAGAATAGGGTCGACTGACTATGACTGAGGTGTTTGACCCCAAAGAAAGAAGTTGCCGCTCGAAAAAAATTAATTCGATCGATGGTTAAGTGAGTATGTTATCCGAATAAAGTCTTTTAAGTCAATAGAGCAGGCGCTTGAGTCGAGTGAGTTTAAAGTTATACCGATTGCATCGATTGCCCGCTAGATCTATCCATCGCTTGAGTGCATTCTAAGTAAGTTTTGGCAGCGGTATCTCCAGGATTGGCTGCTAAACATTGGCTAAATAGATCTCTGGCTGCTTCAAAATTTCCGAGTTTATAAAGCACGATTGCTTGCTCGAATATTGTTTTAGTTGCAAATTTTCCTTCTCGAAGTTCTGGAGAATCGGCATTAAAAACCTCAAAAACAGATACCATTGTCGCTTTTCCTTTGACTTGAACTCGATCGATGATTCTAAAATAATATCGATCGTAATTTGTTAAAGCGAAAAAGGTGCAATCGCTAATTAATAAAGACGCACCGTATTTTTTAGTTAATCCTTCAATTCGAGAGGCTAAATTCACTACATCACCAATGACCGTACCGTCCATCCGGTTATGACTGCCGACGGTTCCGAGCATGACATCCCCCGTATTAATGCCAATCCCATTTTGAATGGGAACGTAGCCGGCTTCGATTCGCTCTCGGTTGTATTCGTGCAACCGATGCAACATCGAAACTCCGGCAGCGACAGCATCATCAGCACTGCCTCTAAATAATGCCATAATCGCATCGCCAATGTATTTATCGATAAACCCGCGATGCTCCAAAATAGCCGGTTCCATGCGAGACAAGTAGGCATTGATGAACTTAAAATTATCCTCCGGGGTCATACTTTCGCTTAAGGTCGTGAAGGAGCGAATATCGGAAAAGAGGATGCTCATTTCTTGCTTGACCTGGTTTCCCAAAGAAATATCGAGAATACTTTCTTTATTCAAACATTTGAGAAATTCATGGGGGACGAAAGAACTGTAAGCTGCGGTGAGATGGGATAAACTCAGGTGCGTTTTCAATCGAGCGAGAAGTTCTTGTTTGTTAACGGGTTTGGTGAGGTAATCGTTCGCCCCGGCAGATAGACCTTCAACCACATCTGCAACTTGATTTTTTGCCGTCACTAGCAAAATGGGCAGTTCGCTGGCGGGGAACTGTTCGCGCAACCGATGACAGACTTCGTATCCCGTCATTTTCGGCATCATCACGTCGAGCAAAATCAAATCGGGGTCGAATCCGTTCTCGATCGCTTCTAAGGCTTCTAGACCGTTTGTGGCTTGGGCGATCGTGTAGTTTTCCAGGCAAAGATGGTTCATCAAAACCTGCAAATTCACCGGTTCGTCATCCACGAGCAAGATTTTGAATCCGTTGGCATTTTCCGGATGGGGTAACGGACGCTCGATCGCCTCGGGAGGTAATATCTCGTCTGCGGCGATCGGTATGGAAGCTTGAAGTGCGAGGGGCGAGGGGTCTGCTGCCACACCGACAGCGATCGCCAAGGTAAAGGTAAAACACGATCCCTCTCCCACCTGAGACTCCACCCAAATGTCTCCCCCGTGCAACTGCACCAAATTGCGAGTCACCGCCAAACCCAACCCCGTCCCGCCGTATTCCCGCGCCGTAGACCCGTCTCCCTGCTCGAATTCGCCAAAAATGCGATCGAACTTGTCTGGGGGAATGCCGATGCCCGTATCGCGCACGCAGATGGCAATCCGATCGGGTTCGGGCGTCCCGTATGCCGATGCCGAGACCTCCACCGTTCCCGACTCGGTAAACTTAATGGCGTTGCCCACCAGGTTATACAAAATCTGTTGCAGGCGATTTTCATCGGCACTCACCGGAGGTAAATCTGGGGGAACGGCGTTGGTGAGTTGCAGGTTTTTTTTTCCGACGAGGGTACGCGAGAGGGTCAGTACCATTTCGACGATCGCCTCCAGGGGAGAGGGTTTGAGCTGAAGTTCGATATTCTGATGCTTGAGTTGGGAAAAATCGAGGATATCGTTGACCAGATTCGACAATCGGCGACCGCTTTGGGCAATGGTAATTAGATCCTGTCGGTCTTGGGGATTGCGTTGTTCTGCCTCAAGCATAAATTCGGCCAACCCGATAATCCCGTTGAGGGGGGTGCGCAGTTCGTGGGAGGTATTGGCGAGAAATTGGTCTTTGAGGCGATGCTGGCGTTTGAGTTCTTCGTTGGCTGTGGCG
>NZ_JADEXN010000058.1 GCF_015207075.1 Zarconia navalis LEGE 11467 | reverse complement strand
TTGCCGTGCCTGCCATCGCCAGGGCAAAGTCTGCTTGGCGCAGGCATTGGGCAAAAGCATTTTGAGACAGAACCAATGTCGCATTACTTTGCCCGAAGACGATCGCCGATCGGTCGTCGATGGGGTGGGATACGGAAGACAAACTGCCCGGTTGAATGCGCCAGCCGTAGGTATCGAGTTCTTTTTGCAACGGATCGAGTTCCAATCCCGGTGCGATCGCTCCCAAAAATACGATCCGGCGATCGGCAAAGGTTTCTCGCAATCGGGTAACCGCTAGCATCATTTGCTGCCAGTTTTCGTAGGCTTCGGGCGATCGAGACCCCGGTAGCAACACCACCGTCATCGCTCTGCCCATCTCTTTCGTCTCCGAATCGCGAGCGTCAAATCGCACTCCCGTATCTTCAGGGGCAATGTCATCCATCATTGGATTTCCCAAATCTAACGCCGGGATGCGATGCTTTTGCAAAATTTCGGCAGTTAAACTATCTCTCGGGAAAACCGCTTTGCAGCGCTTGTGCCCCATCATCCACCGTTCCCACGGCAGGTACACCGATCCCGACCAACTTTCCAGGCGCTCGAACCAAGTGCGTCGGGGCAACCAGCCAATATCATCTCGCAGATAGTATTCCGATTTTGCCGTACCCACGAAACAGTAGTCTGCCCCACTCCACCAGGCAAACAGTAATGGTACGATATCTCCAACCGCTATAATTTTGCCGCCATCTTTGGCCCACCGCGTCACCACTTTGAGCTGCGAAGCGGTGAGTTTTAGCAAGCCACCCCGCAGATCTCGCCACAATTGCCGACCGTCCATATACACGAAGCCACCAGAGGGCATCGATTGCACCGGGCCGATAATGGGGACTTCGGGAAGTCGATCGTACGCGCGGCCTTCCCCTACTAAAGGCAGTGCCGCCAATTCCGGCGGGTTGGGGTGTTGTTGCAGTTCGCGCAAAATCCGAACGGCGATCGCATCTTCTCCGTGACCGTTACTCAAACACAGTAGTTTCAAACCAAAACCCTCTCAAAAACCACCATTATCCAACCCAGTTTAGTCGGCCATCTTTTCATCTTCAGATTTATTGGCTAACCCACTCTTAGAGTACGAGGATGCGGTGACGCTCTGGAGGGGAGACGAGGAGGGATGAGAGAAACGGGAGAATTGGAGGAAATAGGGGTAAGAGTTAAGGGTAAACGCGCTTATTTCTCCCCCTGCTCCCGAAGCCTTCCCGACAACAGAAGCCTCCTTAAGCTTTCGATCGTGGGAATGAACAAGTCGTCCAAATTGTAGTATACTAAGAAGTACGCGGGGCCTTAATGGTTTCGACGTGTTGGCGAAAGCTGCACCGTGATACAGGTCGAGAGTGAGTCTCCTCTCGTAAATCCAAGGCTCAAACAAAAAAGTAAATGCGAACAACATCGTAAACTTCCAGCGTCAAGAGGCTCTCGTAGCCTAAAAATTACTATCTAAGTAAGACGCTACTTACAGTTCGACTCCGTTAAGGATTGTGAGTTTAACCCCAACGGATGCACCAATAATTTGCCTCTGGTCAATGAGTTGGTAAAGACCTTACCAGAGAATCCCACCATCGGGGATAAGTGATGGTTCCCGCCTTGAGGGCAAGATAGGCTAAACCTGTGAAGGATCGGTAAGTCAATACCCAGTGCGGACACGGGTTCAATTCCCGTAGGCTCCATTTAAAAACAATCCATTAATATTAATTTCCGCCCAGAACGCTCTGGCTTGGGATTGCAAGAAACCTTCCACAAGCCAGAGCGTTTTGGAGCGATCGAGTTCTTGGCATTCGTCGGACGAATCCAAGCAATCGTTAAACAGCTCGGGTTTTCACCGTACTCGGTACGTATTTATCGAGCAGTCGCAAGAGTGTCTGGCGTTTAATGGGTTTATTCGCAAAGCCGGACGCTCCGGTCATTCTCGCTCGGCAGCGATCGACAAGACCATCGTTTCCGGAGACGATAATAATGGGTATGTTCTTAAACTGAGAAATTCGCCGAATCTGAGCGCAAACCTCATAGCCACTAGCAATCGGCATCACGAGATCGAGGAGAATCAAGTCGGGTTTGCGATCGAGCAGTATGGGAATCGCCTGCACGGAATCCTGAATTTCCATGAATTGATAACCCGCATCGGTGACGATCGTCTCTATTACATTGCACACAGCCGGACTATCGTCAATACAAGCGATTAGGGGTAAGGCAGGTTGAGACATCTCGGGAGATGAGTTCGAGCGAATCGGTGATATCGTGATGGGAGCGACCAAATCCGGAATTGGTTTTAGCTCGATCGCCCCTCGCTTCACCCAGCGCAAAACCGATCGAGCGATTGCTGGGACCGGACGCTTCAGTTCTAGGGCAATATCCCAGAGGGAGTGGTGTCCGGTGAGAAATTGACTCATCGCTAGAGTTGTTCTTCCACCGACGGGTTGCCGCAGGACAGGCGCTGAGTTCGGGCAAAACGAGGGAAGCTGTAGAGTCTTCTTTTGAGCCATTAGAGGTTGCACCCCGGCGATGGCTTTCTCCACATCCAGCGTCAAACCCGAGATGGCTTCAAGGGGAGCGAGATCGCACCATTGATGGCTCACCTCCTCGCAACATTGCACGGTAAACAAAACTTCCCAAACGCAGAAACTGATGATTTTTCGCACTTGAACCCGATCGATCTGACCTTCAGACAAGCCTCGTGCGAGCAAGCGATATTCCCAAGGCTCTCGAGCAAGGGACTGAGGTAGTTTGGCTTCGTAGAAGTCCGGAGAGTGATGTCCTAAGGCACGATACCACCGTCGGGAGCGATCGTCGCCCCCAGTGGCATAGAGTAACTGCCCGGAATGAAAGTAGAATTGCCACCTTTGTTGATGGTGGTTCACTTGAAGAACACCTGTGGCTCGCTCGCGCTTCAATATTTGCAGGGTTGCCTCAATTCCATTCTGGGTTGGGGTTGCTTGAGTGCGCTTCGTCTGTCCCTGTCCTGGGGGGGGTTCGGTTGCCCGATCTCTGCCGACGGCCTGACATGGCAAATCTGCAACTTGGACAAATTTAATCACTCTTTGGTGCAGATAAGGTAGAAACAGCTGCGCGACTTCTAGATCGTCTCGATCGGAGTTGGCTGCGATTTCTCTTAGGGTTTGTTTGCCCTGGGCTAAAGCCGTCAAAGTTTTGTAATTTGGATGAGAGGATGAGATGTGGGGTTGGGACACCGGTGCCGAGTTGGGTGACACATCTGCCAAACCTTTATTGCACCAGGTTTTCCAAGAAGTTTTGGCCTCTTGAAGCGCTCGATCGACAGCAATGCGGGTAATCGGAACTTTAATCCCACATTCCCACAGAAAATTAGCAGAAGCCGATCGATCTCGATACTCTAGGGGAGCCAAGGTTTCTTGTCTGAGAATATCGAATAAAACTTCGGCGATTGCGTTCTCAATCAAATTACTAGCTTGCTCGGGGGTGACGAGTCTGCGCTTGAGCAGAATATTCAACACGTGATAGTTGCGGCACTCAACGACGTCTGAGATATGGGTCGAAACCTGACTTAATTTGATGTTGGGACAAGAGCGAGCAAAGAGCCGCTTCCAGCGTCGTCGATCGTGAATGCCACCCCGAACCCAAATCAGGCGAGACAAATAGAAATAGAGCGTCCACCGTTCGCTACGGGAGCGAATTTCGAGTTGACCGGTAAATCGAGATTGACAAATGATATCTAATCGCTCGTCAATACCATGGGTTATGGATAGATTTAGGACAGGTTGCATATCGCTTCCCTTAAAAATAAGACAAAATTACATCAAAAAACTCGATGGAGAAGTCAGTTGCCATAGCAAAGCACGACGATTAATTCACAAGGAATATACGATCGTGCAGAGAAGTTGTGATTTTTTAGTGCCTCAAGACATCGTCCGCAAAGCCCTAAATTATCGAACAATAGAATCGCTAAAAATAATATGGCGATTCTATTTTCGTTATTGTTTAATCTCTTTTTATTTTGACATTACTGAGAATTAAATTGGATAATTTTCCAGGCTGGAAAGCTTATAATGTTTTATTCCAGTGCTATTTAGAGTTTTGATTTAAGATTGTGGATTTAGCCATAAATTGCTAAGCCTACAATCGAAAAATAAAGAACAAAGCTCAAATAACAAACGAATTTAATACTGGAGAATTTGATAAAGATGAGACTTCAAAAAACTTGTCACAACGACAACGTGATTTTAATCACATCATAACATCTTGATTTTTTTATGTCTAGATGGAGCTTTCGGTATTTATAGTTAGCGATCGACGCTGGTCTTTACAAACTAGAGTTTATATATAGCAAACCTTAAAGCCCGATCTTGAGAGGATCGTTATACTAATAAACCGCCCAATAAGCTTTTTATTCGAGACCTATTTCATAGAGCTAAATCTTTATCTAAATTTTAGCGAAACATTATAAAGTTCAGTAGAGATACACAATCCTTAGAGTTTGAATACACAATAAACTCAATAGAATTTCTGCACCAACAGTCATAATAAATGATATGAAATCTCAATAGTAATGAATTCGATCGGGTTCGATTCATCACACGACGATAATAAATTCAGAGATCGGTGTTGGTAAGGCTAAGGAAAATGCAAAGATTAACCATCGAACAACCCATCGAAGTAAATATACATCGATGGGTCGTGCTATAGACTTTTCAATTGAGAAGTTAGATAAGGTTGTGGAGTAATCTAATAATCCATCGGGTGGAGTATGCTGCAACACTTCCTACCCGATGGATAGAGGTTTAAAATTCATTTTGTAACGATCGAATGCCAACGTTAATGTGCCAGTTTCACTCGTCCCCGCAGTACCGAGCGCAATAGGCGGTTGGCGGAAAGTCGATCTTCTTCTGAGAGAGATTCATCAAGGGTTGCTGCCATCAGTCCGTAACGATCGCCGATGGTGAGATACCCCGTATCTGCGACTGAAGCCAGAATTTCCGAAATAGCACCGGGAATGAGTTGGACTTGAGGAAACATCGTGGAGCGTTGAACTCGATAATCTTAGTATCGGGTGTTTTCACCGAAAAGACAGTGATGGGATTTGTAAGACTGATGCGATCGCGATCGCATGATAGAACATCAAAATGGAACCATTTTTCATTGCAGTCCATTGTTGCGCCAACACGCAGCACTAAATTGCGGGAACATTGGCAGGGTCGTTGGCGTTGTAAAGCAACATAGACCCGAGGTATTTCACCTCGACATCTACTGCATCTTCGACTTCGATCGCGGTATCATCCTCTGACTCGGGACGATACCCACTGAGTTTACCCCAAACTCGATTTCTAGCAAGCAACATGATACGAGCATCAAGATCGTCGGGGAAACTCGTTGCCATATCGTTATGGGTGGCAACATCAAGATCGAGGTAGAGGAGGCAGCTCAATCCATCTCGTTTTCACGTTGAGAGTATCGAACTGTGTTGAATAACCAGGGTGTAAACCCACATCGTTCCTCAAAGTCCATCGACTTTGGGGTGGCTTGGCCGCAATTGCGGAAATTGCCGTCAGACTTTACCGAATCCCCATCTGCTGCCATCGACCAAATTGTATTTATCGATGGGGCGATCGAAGATTGCCAAACTCTCCTGACACATCTGGAATCGCAAGTAGATATTATCGTTCTAGAGAAGCAACAAGATGGGGTCGATCGCATCACCGAGATTCTCGATCGCCGTTGTCACCTGCGCGGCATTCATATTATTTCCCACGGCAGTCCGGGAACCATCGAACTCGGTAATGCTCAACTGCGTTGGGATAACCTCGAAACTTACCGCGATCGCCTGCAACGGTGGACGACGAATTGTTCCGGGTTGTTGCCACCCTTCATTTTCCTCTACGGTTGCCACGTTGCCGCCGGCAAAATCGGGCAAGCCTTCATCGAGCAACTGTGTCACCTTACCGGGGCGATCGTTGCAGCTTCTGCGAGTCCCATGGGTGATGTGGGGGCGCAAAACTGGTCGTTGGAACTGCCTCCGGGATTGCCAGGGACAGAGTCTCGATCGCCCGATCGCCTTCAACCGTCCGTGACGATCGTCGAAAATACCTAAAAAGTTGCGAGTTGGGTAGAAGACAAACTCTGCCCGACTCGATATTTAGCAGCTATTTAGACCGAGAAACATTGGCTTAGTTTTTCCGCAGCCGATCGCATTTCGAGACGGCAAGATAGAGAAAAAAACCTGTAGAATTACGGAAAGTACATCCGTTTCAAGAACCCTCGAAAGAAGAGATCGGGGCGATCTCGGAGGTTGAAGAGCGAGCGAAAACTTGGAAATTTTCAAAACTTCCGTGAAATTGCCATTTTTAGCCGCGCTATTTTACGTGTACAATACGGCCAACTATAGATCTTCTCATAAATTACCAGTCAGCGCAAGGTATTTATCGACCAAAGTTGGCGATCGACTGCGTAATAGAAGTGATATTTCGATCGAGCAATGTGGCTGGCCGGTACGATGAAAGATATGACTTCGAACTCCTAAAATAGTACTCGAGTCTAACCATCACTGTTATCAGCCTAACCCGGTGCATCGATCTCTTCAGGATCTGTGGCATTACTTCAACAAGCCGCAGTCCCGGTGCATCCTAACTGAAGCAATCCACAGGGAAAAGGTATTTGCGATCCGATCGAAGTTTCGATCGGCATACCTCCCCAGCCCATAATTTAGCAGTGATGAACCAAGACTTACCCGAAGACTTAAAGATACTGGTCGTGGACGACCACGACATAGTATTAGATGGAACTCTCTCTAACTTGAAGGAGCAGTATCCCGAAGCAGAATTTCTGATTGCTCGCACTGCGCGAGAAACTCGAAACCAAATCGAGCGATCGCAACCTCATCTAGTAATCTTCGACCTTTCTATCCCCGAAGATAACCTTGCCCAAGAACCTAAAGCCAAATATGGCATCCAAGTTTTGCGGGAAATGATGCAGTGCTATCCCGAACTCAATCTGACGGTACAAACTACTCACGTAAAAACCTTAATACGCATTAAGCAGCAAATCGATATCCACCAAGGGGGCTTTACCATTGTCGATAAAAAGCTGGCGAGTCGGGAAATGCTCGTGCGAGTGAATTTGGCACTACAGGGTGCGACGCATACCAGAGACTTACGGGCTTTAGGTCGAAGCATGGAATTTCGCCCCGAATGGACTAACGTGCTGAAGCTGGCGTTTGAAGAAGGGTTGCAGGATCGAGCCATTGCCGAACGCATTAATGTCTCCCCGCGAACGGTATTGCACTACTGGACGAAGATTCGGGATGTTTTGGGGGTGTATTCCGAAGAAGGCAAAAATCTCCGGATTCAGACCGAGATTCGCGCCCGAGAAGAAGGACTGATTGACTGACGGGTCGAGTTTGTCAGGAGTAAGGTGGGCTGTTGCATGAGGAGATTAGTATCGCATTCGAGTTAAAAACTGCCCACCCTACCTCTGAACTACCAATGGATATCGCAGATTGAGTTGGAGAAACCGATCGTGCCAAAGAAACTTGGGAACATCTTTCACAGGAAAATTTCTGCCTGGGGTTTACTGCCGGGAACTTTCGCGATCGTCCTAGTGACGGTGGCGCGACTGACGGGAATGCTGGAATTGTTCGAGTTGAAGACCTTCGATTTGTTGGTGCGCCTGCGCCCGGTCGAACCCACCGACGATCGCATCTTGCTAGTGGGAATCGATGCCGAAGATATCGCCAGAATTGGAACCTATCCGATTCCCGACGCATATCTAGCCCAACTCATCGAGACATTGCAAACCGATAAACCTGCTGTCATTGGCTTGAATATTAGCAGGGAATTGCCCGTCGAACCCGGCCGTGTCGAGCTTTTGAGTGCCTTTGCAAAATACAACAATCTCATTGCCGTGGAAAAAGTCTTACCTGCAAAAATCCTCCCGCCGCCGGGATTGCCATCGGAACAAGTGAGTTTCAACGATTTTCCCCTGGATGCAGACTTCCACGGGAGGCGGCAATATTTGGGTATTCCAACTTCTGAAGGGTACAAATTTTCTCTGTCTTTGCGCTTAGCCGAAGCCTATTTGGCGCGCTATGACCTAGAACTAGATAATGGTGTGCGCGATCGTACTGCCATGCGATTTGGCGAGGTCGAATTGCCGCGATTGTATCCCAACTCTGGGTCTTATGTAGGAGTGGATGATGGGGGAGTGCAAGTCTTGCTCAATTTCCGCCGCAATTCCCAGCCATTTCGCACGGTATCCATGGCAGATATTGAAGCGGGGCGAGTCGAACCGGAGTGGATTCGCGATCGCATTATCATTATCGGTATCACCGATCCCAATTTTCAAGCAGTGGTTCCCACCTCAGCAGCCGGGAATACATTTGAAAAAATTGGCGGGACTGAGTTTCAAGCCCATGGAGTCAGTCAAATTCTCAGTGCGGTTCTCGATGGGCGATCGCAGTTGCGAGTTTGGTGGGATGGCTGGGAATATCTGTGGATTCTTGGCTGGGGATTGGGCGGAATCGCGATCGGTTATCGGACTCAACGGCTTTGGCACAATGTATTGGGGGTTGGAACTGCCAGTGTCAGCCTCATTGCCACCAGTTATCTGGCAATTTGCTGGGGTTGGTGGATTCCCTTCATTCCAGCATTGCAAGCTTTTTTGCTTGCCAATTTTCTCGATCGGATATCTTATGTTTACCACAAAGCAAAACAAATTATCGATCAAAAGAAAAAAATCATCGAACAAAACAAACTTATCGAACAAACCTTCAATATCATTCACAACGGGCCGCTACAAACCTTGGCGACCATACTGAGGCAAATAAGGGATGGAAACTTGTCGATCGAGACATTGTTCTCGAAATTGGAGCAGCTTAATACTGAAATTCGCGAAGTAGGCGATCGTTTAGAAGAACAAGTTTCAGATGGAGAGAACTACTTTCATTTGGGAGGTAGATACTCGATCGATTTGAAGCTACCGCTCCATGAGCTGTTTGATTTCGTCTATCGTGACACTTTCGATCGCGATCTGTTTCATTTTCAATCGATAAAACTGACAGAAGTGAAGTTCGATCCAATTGACGAACAATACTTAAGTCAAGAACAAAAGCACGAATTATGTTGTTTCTTGCAAGGCGCATTATGCAATATTGGCAAACACGCCGTTGATGCAACTCGTATGTCTGTGACGGGTACGCATAATATCAATGCTGGGCGTTATACCCTGTGCATTGCCGATAACGGAAAAGCTGTTGAGTCGAAGTCAGAAATTTCAGAGGGTCGAGGTGAAAAGCATAGCCTAAAGCTCGAAAAAAAATTTACCGATGGCAAGTACAAGCGATCGTTTCTTTCTCCCAATGGATTTGAATGTAAGTTTTCCTGGAAATTGATAATTGCGTTATCCAGTATTTTATGGATTCCGACAAATTTGAATGCCTTCGCACAAAATTTACCGATTCAAAATCTAGTGCCAACTGTCAACACTGTTGCGGGATACGAACCTCCACCCGACCAACACCCACCGAGAACCCCCGGAGGAACGACCAGCTCTTTATCATCCAATCAAGCCAGTTTTGGTTACGAACCTCCACCCGACCAAAAACCTCCTGAAGATTCATCGGGTTCAACCTCTTTGACAAAATATTTAATAGGAAAATTTTAATTATTAAGCTTGAATGTATCAATCTATTCTCAAATTACAACAAAAAAAATCAGGAAATAATTTGTATGAAAACCATACAAATTACTCCCCCAAGTCTGCCTGGGATTTTTCATTAGAGTTGTAACTTGACTACTAGAATTTTAGGACATAGAAGATGATGTCGTACCTCCAGGAGTTCGTGGAGGATTTTGATCGGGTGGTGGCTCGTAGCCATTCACAACAAGTACTGTGAGTACGAACACAAAGAGAAAAGAACGACTCACAAACAGTATCTTGCTATACTGTTTCATCAGAAGAGACACCCTGAATTTCATAGTACCTACGCTGAACTCTATATATTTTTGAGGCTAGCGCTTCAAGGTAAAAACCTCCTTTTGTTATGTAGTTTTCTGCAATATGACTGACTCGATCGCACTAACCTAATCGCTCAGAATTCCAATTAAATGGTGAGCAGAGGTCGTGTCAGATAAAAAAAAATTCTATATCTTAGATATTAATATTTCAATGACTTCATCCCTCTTATAGATGCGATCGCGATCGCACGAAAGAGGTGATCTCATCTAGATTATTGACTTGTAAGGGAGAAAATACGATGGAAATTCTAGTAGGACTAGCATTGCTGGTACCGACAATTTGGAGTACTGTACCCGCAGCGAAAAAGCCAAAGCCCAAGAAATCAAATTCTTTCAAAAAGGGTGACATCATTGTCTTGATTGCATCCACCGAGGACGGTGACGATGATTAAAAACTCAAAACAATATCGCGACGTTAACCAAATCTTAAAATTGACAGAACGCGATTTACTCGACTGAGTAACAAGACACAATAAAGACTCTCCCCAATCCAAAGATGGGAGAGTTTTTCGGTGACATAAAATTGATGTCATTTGCCACAATCGTACGAGACACATCCCACAAATTTAATCGCTTTTATATCAATGCGAGCGTAGTTTTGTACAAAAATCTGGATTTTAGACTCGCTGTGAGAGTGGAGTTCTTTGAAATAGAGTGAGTTTGACTGGTTCGAGCGCTCAACCTACCTAATACATATTTCTTACTGACCCACGATATTCGAGGTAGGGGTACTATCTGATGGCTACTATAACAACGAATGAATTTCTCGCGCGGATTCATGGGGGAGAGCGAAATTTTTGTCACATGGATTTGAGCGGTGTTGACTTGAATGGAAGAGATCTCCGTCAATTGATGTTCTGTGGCACGATTTTGACCGATGCTAACTTAGAGCAAGCTGATTTGAGATTTTCAGACTTGCGCAATGCCGATCTCGATCGAGTCAATTTGACC
This sequence comes from Zarconia navalis LEGE 11467, assembly GCF_015207075.1. GTDB lineage: Bacteria > Cyanobacteriota > Cyanobacteriia > Cyanobacteriales > Geitlerinemataceae > Zarconia > Zarconia navalis. The sequence goes on along the minus strand of NZ_JADEXN010000058.1, from coordinate 3,174 downwards.
GATGCTATCTTGTCTCGTGCCAATTTAACTGGAGCATCTTTAGAGGACACATTACTTGTCAGAGCTAAGTTTCGGGGGGCAAATCTAAGGAATGTGCTCTTACAAAAAGCGATTTTACAGGATACTGATTTTTGGTATGCAACTATGCCCGATCGCACCTTGAACCTAGGTCGCGTTTCCTACGTTGCATTAATACAAACCCAATATCCTCAAATGTTCTAATCTCCCCGTAATTCTTTCACATCAGCCAATCGAGTAACTCCACTCGCAGCCAATCGATTTCGGCATTGCTAAACCAGCACGCCTTGCCGAGTTGGTAAAGATTTCGACCGACCCAAGCGGTGGTGATGGAAGTGCGACAATTGGGGCAGTGGCTCCTAGATGAAGTGCGAGAACTCATCCACGCTCGCACTTCCGGGGAGAGTCAAGAACTTTTAGAAAATGCTCGCCGACGCTTACAACAGGTCGCATTAATGGCTCGGGCGAGCGAACATCCCAAACTTAAGGCTTTAGCCAAGGAGATTCTCGGAGATTGGGATGCAGTGGTGGCCTTTGTCGAGAATCCCCAGTTACCAGTGACTAATAATCACGCCGAGCGAGCTTTACGCCATGCGGTGATTGCCCGACGTATTGGCTATGGAACACGAACGGAAGAAGGAACCCGTGCTTATGAGGCTCTGTTGAGTGTGATGGAAACTTGTCGCTTAAGAGGTCTCAATCCTTGGACTTACCTGAGCGAGGTGATTGCTAAAAGACGCAAAGGAATGTCCGCTCCGCTCATCCCACAAACTCGATCGATCGCCACCTCATCACCAATTTAAGGGGGGGAGTGTGAACGGTTACAAACCATTACAGTATAAATGATTTTAAATTATATTTTGGAGATGTCTATTACCGTCAAGACATGATTGAAGATTCGGTCTATTGGCGAATGCGGTACCCAATATCCCGACGGTAATAGCTATTTTCAAATTCGATCCGCTCGATGGCGCTGTAGGCTTTAGAAATTGCCCCGTCGAAGGTTTCGCCGATGGCCGTAACACCCAAAACGCGTCCCCCACTGGTGACGAGTTGTTGTCGCTTGAGACTGGTTCCAGCGTGAAATACTGTTACATCTTCATCGTCTTCGGCTTCTGCAATGCCCGAAATCTCTTTGCCTTTCTCGTAAGCACCGGGATAGCCGCCCGACGCCATGACCACGCAAACAGCAGAACCTGACTTCCACTTAATGGGAGGCAACGCATCCAAACGCTTTTGGACGCAAGCCATCAGCAATTCATCCAAGGGGGTTTCGAGCAAGGGTAAAATCGCTTGAGTTTCAGGATCGCCAAAACGACAGTTAAATTCGAGCACCTTGGGATTTCCATCGTCCGAGATCGTCAATCCAGCATAGAGAACCCCTCGGTAGTCAATGCCCCGTTCTTGTAATGCAGCGACAGTGGGTTCGAGGATATCTTTTTGAATGCGGGTCATCAGTTCGGGGGAAACCAAGGGCGTGGGGGCATAGACTCCCATTCCCCCTGTATTGGGTCCGGTATCTCCTTCCCCGATGGGTTTGTGGTCTTGGGCGCTCAAGAGCGGGATCGTGGTCGTACCGTCAGTGAGGGCTAAAACCGAGACTTCCTGTCCGGTCAGGTATTCTTCGATGACCACCGAGTGCCCAGCTTTGCCAAATTGACCCTTAAAAGCGGCATCGACAGCCGTTTGAGCTTGTTCGAGGGTATCGGCGATCGTCACCCCTTTCCCGGCGGCTAACCCATCGGCTTTGATAACCACCGGAACTCCCGTCATCGTCAAATAGGCTCGGGCTTCATCCCGTTGTTCTTTGGTAAATGACGCCCAATTCGCCGTTGGGACGTTGGCTTCCTTCATTAAGGTTTTCGCCCATGTTTTGCTCGCCTCTATTTGCGCGCCGACTTGAGTGGGACCGAAAACCTTAATTTTCTGTTGTTCCAGGCGATCGGTAATACCCAGTGCTAACGGGACTTCGGGCCCAACCACGACTAAATTAATGCCTTGAACTAATGCAAACCGACTAATGCCCTCAAAGTCATCGACAGACATGGGCATATTTTGGCAGTCGGCCATCGCCGCCGTGCCCCCATTCCCTGGAACGCAAATGACTTGTCTGACATTCTTCGATTGGAGGAGTTTCCAAACTAAGGCGTGTTCTCGTCCGCCATTTCCAATTACCAGAACTTTCACCAAAACCTCCTGAGTACTCTGGGCAACTACCGCAAGGCCTCGCATTTTCAAGCGGCTCCCTCACACGAGAGCTATTCTCGAAGCGCTTTTGCGTGCCACGCTATTTAAGCACATTCACGGATACAAAAAGAAGGTACTTGGTGTACCCTCCGAGTCTTCCAGGAATTTTGGGAGGACGATCGGTTGCGATCGTCCGAAAAATTTGGCTTATAATTTGCTGATAATTCTCAGAATAATTTCCATACCCGTCACGGCCTGCCAGCCGAAGAGTCCGACGAGAGTTACATTGAGGGTAATGTGGGTGTAACGGGCCCAGTCTCGGCCGTTTTGCATTAACGGGGCAAGGGCGGCAGAGGTGGCGATGAGTCCGGTCATTCCAAGTCCCACGAGAAGATGGGGGCCGACAAATAGCTTACCGTTATTGATATAGGTAACAGCCATGCCGCCGATGGTCCCAAAAACCATTGTGGCTAGCAGTATCGAGCCTATCTGATAGTGTTTGATGCGGAATTTACCTTTGACGAGTTCTTTTTTCGTTTCCCCTTCAGCAGAGCGGGTGCGACGAACTTGAATCCCGCTGTATAAGGCATAGAGGGTAAGAGCCAGCAAAAGCCACATCAATACGGGGTGAACGAAGTTCAGCCAGGTTTTGATGGATTCTGGAATGTCCATTGGTATTTTTAACTGGGTGTTGGGCGATCTTTAATAAAAATTAGCATAAATATACTTTTCGTAGCGCACAAACCCGTAAATTTCCATTGGAATGGCAGATATCCGGTAGAACGAAGCTTTAATTCCGATCGGATATCTGCCATAATTAAGTCTAAATTCTCAGCAACAATTTTCAACGCTTGCGTACTTATTAATTCTTTGGCTCGCTCGTTCTGTCAAACCTCAAGCCGATCGATTTAATTTCCTCCACCCCCCGTACGCAGCGCTACAATCCCGATCGGGATATGTATATTAGAT
>NZ_JADEXN010000057.1 GCF_015207075.1 Zarconia navalis LEGE 11467 | reverse complement strand
CTTGAAGTCTTCGCCGGTATTGACCACATTATCATCTTCATCATCGCCGTCGTTGATGGTGACACCAGTATCATGGAAAAGATCCGTCAGTTCGGTGATGCTGAGGCGACGACCGAGTTCTCGTTCGGCAAGTTGCTGAGCCAAAACCGAAATACCAGCGATGTGGGGTGCGGCTTGGCTGGTTCCGTGTTGAGTCGATGTCCCTCCGTTGGGATTGGCTCCGGTTATCGGCGCTCCAGGGGCAAAAATAGGAGTGAGGGTTTCGTGGCGTTGGGAGAAAGGAGTGAGGCGATCTTCCCCGCGGGAGAAGGCTCTGGCGCCGCCGTAGCTAAAGCCACTACCATTGCTGTCGTATACCGCTCCTACGGCGATCGAATTGGGATCGGCGGCTGGATAGCTCACCCCTTGGAGGCTGTTAAATTCGTAGAAATCGTTCCCAGCAGCGGAGACGACGGCGATATCGAGGTTGGCGAGGGCAGACATTTCATCGCCAATGCCGTACCGTCGGCTTGCACTGTTGTAGTTGGCGGTATCTCCTAAGGACATATTCACACTGGCGATGTTGTAGGTGGCGGCATTGGCAACCACCCATTGTAAGGCTCGTTCGATGTAGCCAAAGTTGCCCGAACCGCTGTCTTTAAAGACTTTTAGGTGAATGATATCGGCACCGGGAGCCATCCCCGGACGGTTGCCATCAGAGGAGGCGACAATGCTCGATACGTTGGAACCATGTCCGTCCACATCGCTGGCATTGGCATCGCCATCGGCAAAATCGTAGTGATAGACAATGCGATCGGCCACACCATTATTATCGAGATCGGGGCCGAAGAAGGGATGATCGAGATCGATTCCAGTGTCAAGAATGACCGTGGCAAAGCCACTGCCATCTATTCGGGCAAATCGGGCATCGTTTTGGAAGGCATCGAGGTTGACTAAGGAACCGGACTGTTGAGTAAGTGTTGTCAGTTCACCATTCTCGGCGATCGCGATTTCGCCGTAGGTTTCGATCTCTACGTCGGAGTTGGTAGTGGTGAAGACCGAAATTTGTTGGGCGAGAATCTCGGTATTGTTGGCGTTGCTGGCTGTGGGAAAGGTTTGTTCCCAGCGATCGGGAACCCGTTGCGCCACGTAGTAGGTTCCGGCTGCGAGATTTGTGAAACTGTAGTTGCCGTCGGTATCCGCGATCGTTGAGGTTTCCCCACTATCGAAGGAACCGTTTTGGTTCCGATCGAGATATATCATCCAATTGGGGAGTCCGATTTCATCTGCGGTTTGAGTGCCGTCGGCATTTTCGTCGTTCCAGACGGTTCCTCGAATTTGACCGAGGGAAGCCAAGGGTTCGATTTCTAGAGTGGGTAATGCGCTCGTTTGCTGGGCGATCGCATCAAAATTGTCAAGATTGGTTGAGGTCATGGGTGATTTGAAAGTCAGTGGGGTTAAATCTTCGTTTCTGTTGTCAGCAAATACCATCGATGCCAAAATCGAGGCAGCTCAAATTTATCTCTAAATGCCTTAGAAATTTGATGCGATCGGGAACATTTTTGCGTCGATGGGCGCACTAGAACGATCGCTTTAGAGATTTATCGATTCGGTTTTATTTCAACTAGAAAAGAAATGATTTAGTGTTTGTTTGACTGAAATTTATATTTCGCCACTTTTCTACACTCTATGCATCCAAATTGTAGTCAAACTAGCATTTCCCAATTCGATTGAAAATAAGCGATCGGCTCGAAACTTTAGACGAATGTATGACATTTATCCAAACAATACTCGATAAAATTGTGTGAGATATACAATTTTTTTGAGGATTAACAGGGCTTATAGTACTGGCTAAATTCAGTAAGGCACAATGCTATAAATACTGAAATATAGAAAAAATTGATAACGAAGATGCGTAATATCTAAGTCGCACCCTCAAGTTCGGCGATCGCAGACAAGTGAAAATCCGTATTTCTACAGAAATACGATCGAACTATTTTCGATCGATGAGCCAGTAGGTTTTCATTTCTCCTTTCCCTTTCACGAAAATATGACCCCGTTCTTCTAAAATATATCGATTTTTTAGGAAATTATATGTTTTTTCAGTCACTTGAATTCTTCCCGGTTCTCCTGATGATTCCATCCGAGAAGCTACATTTACCGTATCTCCCCATAAATCGTAACTAAATTTCTTGAGACCGATCACTCCCGCCACAACTGGTCCGGTATTAATCCCAATCCGAATACTTAAATTGCGTCCGATATAACTATTCACTTCCTCAATAGCTTCCTGTATATCGAGAGCCATATTAGCAATGGCTTCGGCACTATCATTTCGGGGGACGGGTAATCCACCGGCCACCATATATGCATCTCCAATGGTTTTAATCTTTTCTAAGTTATACTCTTGGGCGAGACGATCGAACTTTGAAAAAATCTGATTGAGTAGGTTAACGAGTTCCGTTGCTGGCATCTTCGCCGAGAGTGGAGTAAAACCGACAATATCAGCAAATAAGATGGTGGCACAATCAAATTGTTCGGCAATAGCCGCTTCCGAACGACCTTCAAAATTGCTATTTTTTATCTCTAAGTTTTGAGTATTTTTTAGTTTCTCAGCAATTGGCGCTGGTAAAATATTGAGAAGTAGCTTATCTGATTTTTCTTGCTCGTCCTTTAGTGCTTTTTCCGATATTTTACGTTCGGTAATATCATCTAAAACACCAATAATTCCCAAAGAATTCCCTTGTTCGTCATAGATCGGAATTTTATTGATATCAAGCCAAATTTTTTCACCATTAGCGCCGGGTTTTTGTTTAATAGCTTGAATGTGTAATTGTGGCTCTTTGGTCTCGATGATTTTGCGATCTTGTTTTCTAAACTCTTCGGCCACTTCTAAAGGCAAGAGATCGTAGTCTGTTTTTCCCCTCACTGCGTCTGGGCTTTCTAGATGTGCGGCTTTTGCCCAGTTGGTATTGCAGCCTTTAAAAAATAAATTGGCATCTTTCCAAAAGACTTGTTGGGGGATGTTATCTAAAATTAGCCGTAAATAATGTTTCTGTTCTTGAAGCTTTTCCTCTGCCTGTTTGCGATCGGTAATATTCCGAGCGACCCAAATCACTTTGGGAATTGCATTTGCCGTCGGCCCTTCTAAAATGGGTGAAATACTCGCCGAAAACCACTCTTCTTGCCCCTTCTTGGGTAGCTTGTATTCGATGGTGACGGTTTGTTGAGTCTTGAGTGCTTCTCGAATGCAGCGAACGAACTCCTTGGCTTGTGAAGGTTCAAAAACATCGTATTCTGTCTTATTCACCAACTCGTCTGTTTTATATAACATCTTCGGATCGGTAGAAGCCACTTTGAGATAGCGTCCGTTGGCATCTTTGATGAAGATAAATTCAGGCATTGCAGTAAACAACGCTCGCAGTTCTGCTTGAGCGTTTTCTAAAGAAGCCGTGCGTTCTTGGACTCGTACTTCTAACTCTTCATTGGTTTCTTCCCAAGCGGAAAAAGACTCACGCAACTGGGCGGCCATTTGATTGAACGATCGAGCCAACAACACCAATTCCTGAATTCCACCCTCGTGAATCTGACGGTTGAGTTCTTTGCGAAAGCCCTTACGACCGGCACTGCGGGAGATCGCTTGACTGGCCGAACTCAAACGCTGAATCGGACGAACCACCCAACGAGATGCCAACACATCCAATACCCCCGCCACGACGAACGCCACCACACAGATCGCGATCGCCTCCCGAGTATTTTGCTGGATGTCTCCCATCAACTCAGCTTCGGGAATCACCACCACAACAGACCAATCGATACCGCGATCGTCCGAAATGGGGGTCACACTCAAAAAGTAGCGATTGCCGTCCCATGTCAATCTAGATAGCGTCGAGGACCCCACAGACGCTAGATCGCCGAAACGATCGCTCAAATAGGCGGTACTGGCGCGCATGAGCGGGACTTCGCTATCAATGGCGCGAATACGTTGGGGTTGACCGGTTCCGTTCGCTGCTTTCACCAGTTGGCTGTTGGGATCGGAAGCAGCCACTAGGCTTCCCGAGTCTTCGACGATAAAAACCAGTCCAGATTTGGCAATTTCTAAATTTTCTAAAAAGCGATCGATCTGGGGTAAATCTAAATCCGCAGCCACCACCCCCACCAAATCCCCAGCGCGATCGTAAACCGGTTCGCTTGCAGCAATAGCCAGGGTTCCATCGGTGAAAATCGGGTAAATCTCGCTCCAAGTTGCCCCTCTAGCATTTCGGGCACTCTCGTACCAAGGTCGTTCTCGCGGATCGAATCCTGCAAGCTGCTCGATGCGCCCAACGGGTCTACCAAAATCGTCGGCCCCGTAGATGAAGAATTTTTCATCCCCCAATCCTGGTGCGATCCGAATCTGAAAGTCATCTTCACTTTCTCGTCCGGCAAGCACGAATCCTCCCCGTTCGTCCCCGAAATAGATCCGATCCACCCGAGGAAAAGCTTGGAGTTGCTGCCAAAATTGCTGTCCTAATGCTTCCTTATCTTCGATATCGAGTAAACCCAGGCGAATGGCTTCCACATTTAGCCGATCGATTTTGTGAGGTGCGTCTAAATAGGTCGTGAGGGTTTCTTCGATGCGATCGGTAATCTCGTTGTTTAACTGAGTTGCCAGCTTGCCGATTGCTCTTTGTCCGTTACGGACTGATAGCAACCCGGTAATTCCCACCGCCGCAAAAACCAGCACGGTAAATGGAACCACCAGTACGATACGCAGTGGCAGTCTGCGAGCGATTTTGGCAACTTGACGGGTAAGGGAAATCATAGATTTTGGGTGCTGAGTTCTCAAGCAATCCGATCGATTTGATGGGTTGGGAAGAGCATCGTTCGGGGAAGTATCGATCGTGCTAATGGGACAATTGTCTTCATGGGAAGCTTCCATCGGTTGTTGCTGGGGCGCGGGAGCGGGTGATTCGCCCAATTCCACTCAAACCGAGACCGCTTGGCGAACGAACTGTCGTGCAAGTCAATCGATGTATTCAGTTGATTTGAGTCAGTCTTGTGTCTATCTCGTTAGCCGCGCGAATTGAGAAGAACTGACTGACCCCCACTCTGATGGTAATTTGCGGCATTGACGCAATCGAGTCGATCGTGAAGTCCAACATCAAGAGTTGGATGAGGCGCAGATGCAGGGAGGCTGGGTCAAGATCGCGGACGTGAAGTTTAGAGATTGCGACGATCGATGCTTCGATATTTCTGAGAGGTTCGCGGGCAAAATCCGCAGACTTGAGAGTGTTTTGTTTTTCGATCGGATAGCATACTGACATCCTCGAATCTAATATCCTCGAATCTAACATTCTCCAACGAGAACGAGCAGATTTTGCTGTCTCGATTGAGGGCGCGATTTTAGAAACGGGTTCGATTGAGATCGGGTCGGGACGGGGAATATCAGTTTTTGAGTTCGGGTCGAAACTTACCCGAACTCAATGGATATTTCACCCAAACAGCATCAGTCTGCATCGATCGGCCGTCCCAAGATAATTAAGTCGCGCGCCACACCATCAAGCTGGGCCACCCGAGGTAAATATCCCCACTCTCGAAAACCGAATTTCTCGAACAATCGCAAACTCGGCTCGTTGTGGGCAAAAATAAAACCTACGAACGTACTCAAGCCAAAACTACTCCCTCGGGCGATCGCCTCCCCCAGCAGTATTTTCCCCCATCCTTGTTTTTGATAGGCGGGGGCAATATAAATACTCACTTCTGCGGTTGCTCGATAGGCCGGCCGACCGTAAAATTCCTCTAAACTCAACCACCCGGCGATCGCCCCGTCAATTTCGATCGCCCACAGGGGAAGAGCGCTCGTTTCATGCTTTCGATACCACGGAAGGCGACTTTCAAAAGTAATGGGTTCGGTATCGGCTGTGGCCATCCGTCCGGGAATTGTCGCATTATAAATTTCGACGATCGCCCTCAAATCCTCCAGCGTCGCATCGCGGATATTCATAAATAGAAAAAGATGAATTGATTCATGAAAACTGAAATCCGATCGTAATTAGTTGATAGCGCTGTGCACGATATTCCGAGAACTCTGCGCTCTTTCCTTAGCTGTTCGCCAACGGCAATTCGCTATTATCTGCATAAAGCTGCATCACGTCCGTCAGCGTCATGCGCGATCGAACCCCCAAATTCAAAGATGAAAGATGTCCCCGACTTAAATGTTCCGATGCCGCACAGCCAATTGTTGCCGCGTTGTCGGTGCAAAACTTCATCGGTGGTAGGAGGACGCGCAGGTTATGGTGAGTTGCCTCTTCTTGTAACAGATGGCGCAGGCGAGAGTTTGCTGCCACTCCTCCACCCACAGCGATCGTCTCCAACCCATAGTCTAGGGCACAGGCGATCGTTCGCTTGACGAGCGATCGGGCGACGGTTTCTTGAAAGCTGGCTGCCAAATCGGCAATGGGAAGGCGATCGCTAGACTGTTTGAGTTCTCCCACCAAACGCATGACAGCCGTTTTGAGTCCGCTAAAGCTCGAATCGTAGGGATGGAAGCCGCCACCGGGTTGTTTGATTTTGCCTTCGGGAAGCTTAAAGGCATGGGGATCGCCATCGGCAGCAATTCGATCGATCTCTGGGCCGCCGGGATAACCCAAACCCAACAATCGCGCCACCTTATCAAAGGCTTCTCCGGCCGCATCGTCGCGGGTTTGTCCGAGGGTTTCGTAAATCCCGCAATCTTTGACATGAATCAGGCTGGTATGACCCCCCGAGACTAATAGGCAAAGGAAAGGGGGTTTGAGCTGTGGATTAGCCAGGTAGGCGGCGTAGATATGCCCTTCTAAATGATGAACCCCCACAAAAGGCTTTTGATGGACGATCGCCAAGGTTTTTGCTGCCGTCAAACCCACCAGCAACGCACCCACCAGTCCGGGGGCGCAGGTAGCCGCCACGCCATCGATCTCGGGCCAGTTGAGTTGGGCGGCTTCTAGAGCTTGAACGATCGCCACATTAATACTTTCTAAATGTTGGCGCGAAGCCACCTCGGGAACAACTCCTCCATAGGGGCGATGGATAGCAATTTGCGACGTTACAATACTACTTAAAACTTCGTATTTTTTAACAACAGCAACGGCGGTCTCATCACAGCTTGTTTCAATTGCTAACGTGATTGTCATTCGATGTCCGTTTTAAGATAGAAGTGACTAAGGGAAAGCGTAGTAATTATGATAGGATGCCTCAATGTATCCTTTAATTTGTTCGCTCATCTCCACAAACTTATTTGTTAAGTTTCATTAAAAGAGGAAACACTTTTATGCGAAAAATATTGGCATTTGTTCTTGCCGGAATTCTTTGGTTCAGTTTTGCTCCTACCGCTTCGGCGGAAGTGGCCGGTTTGACTCCCTGTAACGAGTCGCCCGCATTTATCGCCCGCGCGAAGGCAGCAACCACCGAACAAGCTAAAAACCGTTTCGAACTCTACGGACAAGAGTTATTGTGCGGCCCTGAAGGTCTGCCTCACCTCATTGTTGACGGTCGTTGGAGTCATGCCGGAGAATTTTTAATTCCGAGTATTCTCTTCTTGTATATTACCGGCTGGATCGGCTGGGTCGGTCGCGCTTACATTCAAGCGATCAAAAATGAAAAATCTCCCGAAGACAAGGAAATCATTATTGATGTGCCTCTTGCCGTGAAACAGTCCTTGACTGGCTTTGCATGGCCTCTGGCAGCATTCAAAGAAATGACCACGGGCGAAATGTTCGCCAAAGAGGAAGAAATCACCGTTTCTCCTCGTTAATTCTGTTTTTTTTGTTCTTTGTTTTTAGTTTTGGGAGAATTTTTCATGGGTAGGTACTTATCGAGCGCTCCGGTCGTTGCAACAGTTTGGATGTTCATCACAGCGGGAATTCTGATTGAATTCAATCGCTTTTTCCCGGATCTACTTTTCCATCCGATGAAGTAGTTTTTGGATTGAGCGCGATAATATTTCCAAATGAGCCTAGTGTTTCGCACTAGGCTTTATTTTTGAGATTTTATATTTCGACCTGAATTTAGCGATTGTCGATCGAGAAATCGCTAAATGCTCGCTCACTTAATTGACTCTTTTAGACCGTAAACACTTTCACCCAATCGAGGATATAGATTAATTTTACAACCGAAAATAAAACATTACAAAAAAGAAGTTTAGGTTCATTTTAAAAATTTCTAAATCTAAATAGAGAGAATATTTGAGATGGAAATAACATCGATCGAATATGACGAGGAAACCGATAGAATAGTCAAAGACGCACAACCCTAAGTCAATTTATGCCGAAACGATTTAAATACTCGCTCTTCGCCCTAAGTGCCATTCTTTTCACTGCCGTCCTTTGTTTAGTTTTACCCGCTTCCTCCGCACTTGCTGAAACGATTTTCACCACTTCAAATTTCACCACTTCATATAAGACAATGAGCATTTTCCATTTTTCGGGTTCGCGGCCCACAGATCTAGGTCTTCAAGCCGGACAACTTAAATCCTGTCCCAGTTCGCCCAACTGTGTTTCCAGTCAAGATACGGATGCACAACACTATATCGATCCCGTAACCGCAGACTCAAATATTAAAGAAACTTTTGCCAAAGTTAAAGCGACGATCGAATCGTTGAAGGAGGCGAAAATCGTGACGGCAGACGATCGGTATATTTATGCCGAGTTTACTAGCAAGCTGATGGGGTTTGTCGATGACGTGGAATTTTATTTAGACGAACAGACAGAGACGATCCAAGTGAGATCGGCATCTCGTTTAGGAAAGTCCGATCTCGGCGCGAATCGAAAGCGAATTGAAATGATTCGAGAGAAATTAAACGCCTAGAATCAAAATAACCCCTCCCGAAGTCTCGGGAAGGGAAAAGTAATTAACTAGGGTAGCAACCAACAAGGTTGCACCTCTCGAGTATACGAATCGGTTAAGAAAATCTTGTGAAGATGCAAGCTCAGGTATTTGACAAGTGTGGCAGTCGTTTTGCTCGAAGGTGACGACGGATCGGTATATTTCCAACCCATATCCACACGATCGAAGAAGATTTTCATAAAAGTACAAATACACGTCGAAAAAAAGTAAAAATAGCTACACAAAATTTTCAAGCTTTATGCGTTTCATGCCATACTAGGATTGCCAATACGAGCGCACTCAAAATCAGCATATAGGAGCCAAAAACGTGAAAAAGGTAGAGGCGATTATCCGACCATCCAAGCTAGAGGAGGTAAAAAGTGCTCTCATCAATGCGGGGATTGTTGGCATGACCGTTTCTCAAGTCCGAGGCTTCGGACGACAGAAAGGAAAAACAGAACGCTATCGTGGTGTGGAGTATACCGTAGACTTTCTCACGAAAGTTAAAATTGAAGTTGTGGTGGAAAACGAACACCTCGAACGCGCCATTGAAACGGTGATGAAAGCTGCTCAAACCGGGCAGATTGGTGATGGGAAAATTTTTGTGAGTTCCATCGATCGAATCGTGCGGGTGCGGACGGGAGAAAAAGACCTAGAAGCAGTTTGAGGACAGGTTCGATCGAGTTGGGGTGAAAATAAAATTCACCCTCATCGTTTTCTCCATTTCCCATTCATCGTCCATCATTCGCAATTGCAAACTGCGAATTTGCGATTTCCCTACATCCCCATCGCAATCCCCAGCTCGATTTGTTGGATAACCCACTGCCAAACCTCGTAGCCGTGGGAGTTTAGATGTAATCCATCCGTGGTTAGGGGGGTGCGTAAATCTCCCCGAGCATCGGTAAAGTAGACGTGTAAATTCACAAAAGTCGCTCCTTCTTGATGGGCGACAATTAGCAATTGTCGGTTGAGTTCGCGAATTCGGTTATTGGGCAGGGTGTCCCGACGAGTCGGTAAAATCGACTGAACAATTATCTGAGCTTGGGGATGAGATTGGTGCAACTGACGAACAATTTCGCGGTAGTTGGCAAGAATTTCTTCATCGCTTACACCAATTTTGATGTCGTTAATCCCTGCCATGAGGTAAATCCGATCGGGTTTGGTCGCATCTAGGGCCCAGAGGCGACTGAGAATTCCCTCCGTCGTATCTCCAGAAATCCCTTGATTGAGCCACAACCCATCGTCAGGAAGCTCAGATATAGGCATCCAGAGGCTGAGGGAATCGCCGATAACGATCGAGAGCGGGTTGTCCCCTTGTCCGCTGGCTAGGGCAGTGGCTTCGGTGGCAAGTAACTCCTGCCATTGCTCGTGGGTCGGGGGTTCCGTGGCATCGCTCCACACCGCCCGAAAACTGTCCCTCGGCAAACGCGTGTAGAGAAAACCCGCATTCACTGCCGCTATTCGTTGGTAGTAGAGTTGTGCCCCCGATTTGGGTCCCGATCGCTCCAATTCCAACTCGGGTTCGGAGTGTGCCGGCGCAGAGGAGGTTCGATCGAGTATTGAAACCGTTTGCGATCGGTTCTGGGTCTTCGATGCCGTTGTCGAGATCGGATCGGGCGAAGCCAGGTCGGCAGGAACGGTAGAAGTTGCCAAGGTAGCAGCGAGACTGGAGGCGAACAGAGAAAGTGGGTGCATGAGAATCAATTGCAGGTGGCGCGACAAAGCCCTGCTTATCTTCTGCACCTGTCAAATAAGTGCATCAGGAAAATTTCTCCTCAAATCCGCTGAGTTGTCCTCATTAAGAAATAAGCTGAACTCGCCCTCGAACGATCGCCCGCAACAGTCGATTTATCGCTCTGCGTTCTTCTTCATCGAGAGTCTCGTCCATTGCTGCTGCCATCAGTCCGTAACGATCGCACAAGGTTAAGCGGCCCGTTTCAGCCGCAGAGGCAAAAATTTCCGAGATGGCACCGGGGAGAAGTTCGATCTGACAAGACATTGCTTAGAGTGTAGTTGCGACTCTTCCAATATCTCTTCAATACTTGATAAGTGGGGCGATCGAACAAGAACCGCCGAACGATCGGGCAACACTCCATCGGGTGAGGAGCGTCACAAACTGCTTTAGCATAACATCTGAAGCCGCGACCGATCTATCTACCCTCTTGATGGCAAAGGAGAGCGAATCGGCAGCACGATGACAAATTCTGTTCCCCGATCCAATTTTGAAATACATTTGAGTTCTCCACCGTGCTTTTCCGTTACAATTTGATAGCTAATTGAGAGTCCCATTCCCGTCCCTTTTCCCACCGGCTTTGTAGTAAAAAACGGGTCGAACAGTCGCGTTTGAAGTTCCTGTGGAATTCCCAAACCACTATCGGTAATGTGAATCGAGACCCAATTGCTATCGATAATTTTCGTGCGAATTCTAATCTGTAACTTTGGAAATTTTAAACAATTCGATGTTTTGGAAATATGCCGATCGAAAGTATCCTCTAAAGCATCAATAGCATTACTGATAATATTCATGAAAACTTGATTGAGTTGCCCGCAGTAGCACTCAATTAAGGGTAAATTTTGATACTCTTTTTTGACCTCAATTTTCGGTCGATCTCCTTTTCCTTTGAGACGATTTCCTAAAATTACCAGCGTACTTTCAATTCCTTCGTGAATATTGACCGGCTTACATGCCGATTCATCAAGTCGAGAGAAATTTCGCAGCGATTGGACGATGCCTTGAATTCGTTCGGTTCCCACTTGCATAGACGAGACTAATTTAGGCAAATCGTCTCGAACGAACTCAAGATCGATATCTTCCATCAATTGAGCCATTTTCGGATCGGGATTGGGGTTTTTCAGTTTATAAAAATCAACAAATTCGAGTAAGTTAACGATGTAATCTTTGGCATGAACTAAGTTACCATGAATAAAATTAACAGGGTTATTAATCTCGTGAGCAATTCCAGCAATCATTTGTCCTAAAGAAGACATTTTCTCACTCTGTACGAGCTGCAATTGTGCTTTTTGTAGGCGATGGAGAGCCTGGGAAAGTTCGAGAGTACGGGCTTCAACTCGATGCTCTAAATTTCTATTTAAATTGTAAAGTTGTAGGTGAACTCGAACTCGAGCGAGAACCTCTTCTTTTTGAAACGGTTTGGTAATATAATCAACTGCACCTAATTTTAATCCTTTAACTTTGTCGATCGGGTCAGACAGAGCTGTCATGAAAATAATAGGAATATCTTGAGTTTCCCGATCGGATTTTAGACGAGTGCAGGTTTCAAATCCGTCAATTCCCGGCATCATCACATCCATCAAAATTAAATCGGGTGGTTTATATTTGATTTGTTCGATCGCACTTTCTCCATCGATTGCGACGGCAACTTGATAGTTTTCGTCTGTTAAAGCACTCGACAGAACCTCTAAATTTGTGGGCGTGTCATCCACAACTAAAATGACATTGTCCTTTTCTGAAATTAATTCTTTGTACATCATTAATTATTTTTTACATATTGTTTTGAAAATAAGCTAAAATTATTTTTTCTATCTTTTGTTAAGTTCTTCTTGAAGTTTTTCTCGAATAGTTTTTACTTGAAAGCTTTTGGCGAGTTGCTGCATTTTTCTTGTGAAAACTGCGAACTTATCATCCATCTTTTGAATGCGTTCGAGTTCAAGTGAGATTTGATGAACTAATCCCTGTTTTGCTAAATCTAACAGTTTTTCGATTTCTTCAATAGATGGAAATATTATTTCATTTTCAAAACTTGATCCTGGGAATTCAAATTTTTGGTCTTCGGCTTTTTCTTGTTCTTCGTGAATCCACTCTAATGCTAAAATTTTCTGTAGTTTCGTTAGTAGCTCCTCTACTTGAATTGGCTTTGGTAAAAAGTCATCACCTCCAATGTCTAAGCTTTTATGCCGATCGACCTCCAAAACACTAGCAGAAGACACCAGCACGGGTATATCTTTTAATTTTTCGTCTTTCCGAATGTGTTCGACCATTTGAAACTCGTTTAAAGTTGTAACGTCTAAATCGGTGACGATCAGATCGAGTTTATTTTTTGAAGCAATCTCTAGACCGTCTCGACCATTTACGGCTTCTAGAATCTCAAATCCTAAAGGCTGTAGGAGCTTGACAACAACCGATCGATTTTCCCATCGATCGTCCACGATCGCGATTTTACACCGTTTGCCTTTGTAACCGATAATCCTATGTCGATCGATCGAAGTCGATTTTTCGACCCATTTAGTCGCTTCAATTAATGCTAACTCAAATCCAAATATACTTCCTTCACCCAACTGACTTTTAACTTCTATTTGACTGTTCATCAATCCCAGTATTTTTTGACTGATACTCAACCCAAGTCCCGTTCCTTCAGCGCGAAGTTTTCCATTGCCCACTTGCTCGAACGGTAGGAAAATTCGGTCTAACTGCTCGGAATTCATACCGACCCCCGTATCTTCAATTTGAAAGCAAATTCTCCAGATGAATAAGGAATCGCAGGTAGAAGAATTCGTCAGCGTAGATTTATCTGCAACAACGCTACGTTTCTCGATCGTACTGACTTTAAACCGAACAGCTCCACCATCGGTAAACTTAATGGCATTACCCAAAAGATTGATGAGAACCTGGCGAAGGCGTTTTTCATCAGCACAAATACCAAGCGGTAAATGGGGATCGCATTGGTAATCAAAGGTAATTTGTTTAGTCTCGGCTCGCACGCGGCACATTTCCACCACCCCTTGCAAAAATGCCGGAAAGTGAAATTCGCTTGGATATAACTCCATTTTGCGCGCTTCGATTTTCGAGAGATCGAGAATATCGTTAATCAACGTTAGGAGGTGCGAGCCACATTGATAAATGATATTAACCCCGTGATGTTCGCGTTCCGCGAGCCTCTTCGATTGTTGGAGAATTTGGGCGTATCCCAAAATCCCATTGAGGGGAGTGCGCAGTTCGTGGCTCATACTCGCGAGGAAGTCGCTTTTGGCAAGGCTTGCCGCATCTGCACGTTCCTTTGCCGCTTTGAGTTCGGCCGTCCGTTTTTGGACGCGGCTTTCGAGTTGTTGCGCCCAATTTCGTAACTCAGATTCCGAACGCCGCAGTGCTTCCTCCGCTTGTTTCTGTTCGGTGATGTCCCGCAGAATCGCTAAATATTCTCGTACCCCCTCATTTTTTAAATTTGAGAGAGACAACTCAACTGTGAGCGTCTTACCGTCGAGATCGAAGGTTTGCTCGCTGCGAGGTTGCCACCGTTCGAGCTGTTCCGGCAGTCCCCGAAGCCGTTCGCCGAGACGATGTCCTATTAAATCAAAGGATTGGACTTTAAATAAATCTGAAGTGGCGGGATTTGCTTGGCGGATTGCCCCCTGTTCGTCTAGAACGACGATCGCATCTCGTGCCACTTGAAACAGTAGTTCCGATTGTTCTCGAGCTTCGATAATGGCTTCAGCTTGAGGTAAACTCGTCCAGCAAGCGATCGCCACGGC
>NZ_JADEXN010000056.1 GCF_015207075.1 Zarconia navalis LEGE 11467 | reverse complement strand
ACCCATTATATGACGGGGGTTTTAGGATTCAAGCCAGTCAACTTGACATGGGAGCAAATTGCTTAACTTGTCACCCATGCTGCGGGTATTGCGACGAACAACCCAAGAACACCTCGTAGCAATGGACGAGACCGAGCGAGTGTTGGTATCGAGTCAGGCTGGTGAAGGTCAGGTGCACGACAAACGGATGCTTGCTTCCGAAGAGTTAGCTGCAGCCAAACAGGCAGAACTCTCCATAAAGGCCTTATATTCTTCGGGGTCGTTCGGGGTGCATCGGCCAGGTAAATCGAAAAGTCGTACCTTTACCGACTTCAGACTCAACAAAGATCTCTCCCCCCTCTGCTTCCACGGTTTTTTTAACAATGGCCAACCCAATACCGGTGCTTTCCACCTTATCGCGGGCTTCTAAAACTTGAAAAATCTCAAAAATTTTGGCGTGGTAGGCTTCATCGATGCCCGGACCGTCATCGCCAACGGAAAATTCGTAGAACCCGTTGCAACCAGGAGTCCAGGAAATCTCAATTCGACCGTTCGAGCGATGGTGGTGCTTGATGGCGTTACTGATGAGGTTGGCAAACACCCGTGCTAGGGGAACGCGATCGGTATAAAATTTCGGCAGGTCGGGAGCAATCTCAATGGTCAAAGCTGCCATGGGCGCTAAAAGATCGATTTCTTCTTCGAGTAACGTCTTGAGATCGACTTCTTCAAATGTCATAGAACTTTGCCCTGCTCGCGAGTAGGCAAGTAAGCCATCAATGAGCTTTTCCATGCGATGTACCCGTCCTTGCAGTAAATCGAGCTGTTGCCGATTTTCGTCGGGGAGATCGTTGCCGATATCTTCATCGATCCAAGTCGCTAGATTGCCGATCGCTCGCAGCGGGGCTTTTAGATCGTGAGACGCGACATAAGCAAACCGATCGAGTTCCTGATTTCGCTTCTCGAGTTGAGCCATCGTCCTGGCCAACACCAAATTCGTTTGGGCCAGTTCGTTTGTTTGTTGCTGTAGAGCCAGCTCTGTTGTCTTGCGATCGTTAATATTATCGATAAAGGCAATGAAGTAGCTCGTCCGAGCGGTATCGTCTCGAATGAGCGATACTGTGACGCTGCACCATACTGGTTCGCCATCTTTGCGCAAATAGCGCTTTTCGATCGACGAAGTTTCTAACTCCCCCGACACGAGGGCATCGCAACATTGCCGATCGACAGCGGCATCATCTGGGTGGGTGATGGCTTGAAAACTCGTTTGTAAGAGTTCTTGGCAGGAATACCCTAAGATCGCGCAGAGTTTGTCGTTGGCTTGAATCCAGCGCCCGTCGATATCTAAGCGACCGATTCCAACTCCAGCTTTATCAAAGAGAATTTTGAGCTGCTTTCTTTGTTCGCTCATTTTCCGCTGGCTGCGGCGTTGCTCGGTGATATCGTTAAACAACATCCCCAGGCACCGTCCTTCTAAAGCAAAGAGTTTGACGCTAAAGGTTCGCGTTTCTCCAGAGGCAATGGTGTAATCGATATCCAACTTTCGCTTTTGCCCGGAGATCGCGACCTGGCGATAAAGCTTCGGCAGCTCGGTCTCAAACATCTGAGGGAACCCTGTCTGCAAGGTTCGACCCAACACGTTCCGGTTGGGAACGGCAATGAATTTCTCGGCGGCTGGGTTGGCCAGTAGCAATCGAAAACTGCTAATATCATCTGGGTCTTCTAGCTGCCACAGATAAAAACCATCCTGCATATTTTTGACAGCTTCGGCATAGCGTTGAATTTCGGTGGTCTGCAAGCCCTCCCACGCCTTGATATCGACAGCAAGCTGACGCAATATGGTATCGGTGGTTTGACGCTGGACGATATCGCGCCCTTCTGCAATCAGCAGGGTCACTTCACCCGCCTCGTCACTCACGGGCTTGAGCGAAAAATCGAGAGTGGTTGCGGTGTGATTCGCCCCGAGAATATCGACCTCGTAGCGGATAAACGTGCCTGGAGACACCCATGAAATTGCCTCCTGGAGTTGTTGGCTGATTTCGGGCGAAGTTTGCCACCAGGGAGTTTCCCAAAATGGCTGACCTTGCACCTGCTCGGCACTCAAGCCACCGAAGGTCAACGCCGTTTTATTCGCTTCGAGTAAGATACCGTCGGGGGTGAGTAGCCAAATTAACTCAAAGGTTTGGTGAAAAATAGCCCTCAAGCGATGTTCGCTATCGTGTAAGGCTTGTCCGACACGCTGTCGCTCGGTTATATCTCGGGCGGTGCAGTAAAACAGCGCCGACCCATCAACAGCCTCGCGAAAAAGACTTATATTCCACTCTAAGCATTTCGGGTGTCCGTCCCCAGCCCGAATCTGGCAGCCAAAGCGAACCGAGCGATCGCGATCGCTCAGCCGGTCTATCTGCGCCCGAGCGACCGCTCGATCTTCAAAGCGGACGAATTCTAGAAACGGTTGGGACAGCAATTGGACTTGGCTAAAGCCGAGCAGGTTTTCCAAAGCGGGATTAATGCGTTTAAAATAGCCATCGTCTCCAAGAATCGCCAATAAATGGGGAGACTGTGTAAAAAAGTATTCTAAATCGCTAGCGATAAACTGTAATGGTGTACTATTATCCATATCCAATCTTTAATTTGCTGTCTCTGTTCTAAATTCGACGACTCCCAGTCTGGTATTTGTGGTTTTCAACGGTTGGCTACTTGCTTAATCTATCAACAAACGCTTCAAGCCACACTTGTTCGCTACAATTTACCTCTTGGGATAGAGACAGTAATTGGTCAGCTCGTTCGGTGGATAGATGGCTGACGGAATGTGTTCGATCGCGCGAATCGTACAGCGGAAAAGTCAACGGCTATCTGATTCAAATTGTGGGGTCACCAAAAGGAACATGAGCGACATTTGCATTGCACTCATTGAAGATCACGATTTAACTCGTATGGGTTTGCGTGCAGCTCTCAAACAAGCCGGTTTCAATTGTGTGGGAGAAGCGGCAAATGGGACTGGGGGATTGCGTTTGCTAGAAGAGAAGCAACCGGATGTGGCCCTGGTGGATATTGGTTTGCCCGATATTGATGGTATCGAACTCATCGAGCGTTTCAAGGCGCGGCAACCGGAAACGAAAACGCGCATTCTCATGCTAACCATGCACGATAGCGAGAAAGCGGTACTGGCGGCTTTTGCTGCTGGAGCCGATTCTTACTGTACTAAAGAAATTGATTCTCAGGATTTGATTCAAGCGGTACGCGAAACCCATCAGGGGCACGCCTGGATCGATCCGGTCATTGCCAGCATCGTCCTGCGTCAGGTCAAGCAGCCTTTAGGGTCGGGGGTTAGCACGGATGCACGCACTGTTGCGATTCGAGCGGTGGAACCGGAGTACGAGCAAATCATCGAGGCTTACCCGCTAACGGAGCGAGAGTTGGAGATTTTGGAGCTGATTGTCGCCGGCTGTAGCAACGCTCAGATTTCCGAACAGTTATTTGTCACCGTCGGGACGGTCAAAACCCACGTTCGCAGTATTCTCAATAAATTGGGAGCTAACGATCGCACCCAGGCCGCGGTGCGAGCCTTGCGTTCTGGATTGATCTGTTAGATTGGCGTTGGGCGTTGGGTGTCTCCCGTCTCCTCATCCGCTCGTCCTGACGAGGGAATGCTTTTCACCATCGATCGGAGTGCTCGTTCGTATCGAAGGAGATTTCCAGGCTTGCCTCTGTGCGAACTTCCCCCGTTTTCTATTTCTGCGTTCCCGATTGCCGCGATCGAGGATTTCTCGCACCACGTGCCACAAATCTGCTACTATTTTGAATGCAGTACGTTAAGCATTGGAGTGTAAGACTATGGGTCGCGGTGGTAAACGTCCGGGTGCAGGACGACCCAGGGGCAGCGGTAAATACGGAGAACCGACGAAAGCCGTGCGTTTGCCAATGAGTTTAGTTACTCAAGTCACTAAAATTTTAGAAAATTGGCCCAGTCAGGGGCGCCTATGTGCTGGGGATATTCAAATTCAACGTCTGTCCCAACAGGAAACGACCCCGACACTCACACTTCCTCTCTATTTAGAAGCCGTAGCAGCCGGGTACCCGACTCCGGCCACAGATTATGTCGATGGGGAATTAGACCTCAACCAACATCTGACCCAACATCCAGAAGAAACCTTCTGCGTGCGAGTCAATGGAGACTCGATGATCGATGCGGGGATTCACCCCAACGATTTATTAATTGTCGATCGGGCGATCGAACCGAAGAACGGTAGCGTGGTGATTGCCGTGGTAGATGGAGAAGTCACGGTGAAGCGGATGTACCAAGACGACGATCGACTTTTGTTGGTCCCCGAAAACGATCGCTACAAACCGTTGGAGATCGCGGAAGAAACCCAGTTTCATATTTGGGGCGTAGTGACCAACGTCGTTCATGCCTTATAACCTTGAGTTGGAACCCCACGGGGCCCAATACGGTCTGGCACTCCATACCACGACCCCCGAACTCGGTTTAGCCATCGATAACTTTGCGGGGGAGTCTCGCGCTGCCACCTGGAATTTAGGGCGATCGCTCTCCACCCACTTACACTCGTATCTTGCCGAGTTTCTCCAACCGCAAACCTGGCAAGATATCGCGTTTATCGCCGTTGCCAAAGGACCCGGAAGTTTTACGGGAACTCGCATCGGGGTGGTAACGGCACGGACGCTGGCTCAAACCCTGAACGTTCCTTTATTTGCCATTTCCTCCCTCGCAGCATTGGCTCGTACTTCCCGCCAGAACGATCGATCGATTCCGGATCGAGTCGATCTCGCCGTGCAGATGCCCGCAGCCAGGGAGCAACTATTTACCGCAATCTATCAAGTATTCCCCGAGAAAGATCCGGTGACGGCCCTGCGATCGGATACCGTACAAACCGATCGAGCGTGGCAGCAGGTGCTAAAGACTTGGAACAGAGATTACTACCAGATTAGGGCAACGCCAGAGTTGGGCAGTACGGTGACGAGCGTTCTGACCTTGGCTTACGGGGAATGGCTGCAAGGCAAGCGCTCGCATTGGTCGGAGGCACTACCGTTTTACGGTCAGCAACCTGTTTGAGAAGACGTAGCAAGAGAGGGAAACGGGAGAAAGTTTAGCCCCCGTTTTCCCCGAACCCTCGCTCTACCAAGGACTGCCCACAAGGGTAAAGCCCGACCAAAAGTAAGGATGGGAGAAATCGCGACCCTCCCAATTACCCGTCTCCGGTGGCAGAGGAATTCGGACTCCATTGCCGACGAGATATCCATCGCGCACGCTCGCCTCTCCTCGTAGAAGTGCCAGTTGTGCCTGTCGCAATGCCTCGGCTTTAATTGGTGCTTCTTGAAGATAATGATAAAACTGACTCATCATCACCAACGTTCCCGTATCCTTGACTTGCCACAAACTCGCCAGGACGGACTTAACCCCAGCGCGCACGGCGAGTCCGGCAAACCCCAATTCCGCCTCGCGATCGCCCACAGCGGTTTCGCAAGCACTTAGTACCAATAGTTCTACAATCGGCGGTGCGTACCATTCCACCAGCCTCAATTCGTCGAGAGCCACGCGCCTATCCCAGAGTTCGAGATAAGCGCGATAGTGGTTTTGGGGATCGAAATTGGCATGGGTTGCCAGGTGAATGATATCGAAAGGTTGTTTCTGGCGTTGCTCGATCAAGTTTTCCAGGGTAAATTCTTCATTGAGAAACGATCGACCCAAAGGATTTCGATCGAAAAACGAGCCTTCACCCTCTTGTAACCCTTGAGTGCTTGGAGGAATCCGCGAGGAATTGCCCGATACGAGAGCCAGTTCCAGGGGAACCGCCGGTAGGGATGGGTTGTTCGATTCGGGAAATTCCGAAGCCCCCATGGCCAAAACTTGCATCTTTTCTAAACTCCGGTAGCGAGTATCGGTTAAGCTCAGGCTGGGAATCGAACCGAGGCTATATCGTTCGATTAAAAATCGATCGCCATCGTGTAGGGCCGCTAGGGGAAGCTGGTGCAATCCCGCATCCATGGCAAAAATTAGGGTATCGATGTCGAGGGCTTCGAGATGTTCGTCGAGGGGTTGAATCAACCATTGATAGAGTTGTTGGGATGATGGTAGATAACTTTGAGATTGGTAAGCGGTGATGCTTTGGCGCAATAACTTCAGGGTGCGTTTGAGTTGTCCGGATTCGAGATCCACCGTTTTGACGATCGGCGGTCCTTCGGGAACGACTAAGACTAAGGTGAGTTGTTCTCGATGGCGATCGCTCGCTCGCTCGGTTTGGGTTGGAAAGGCTTGGGTTTGGGGTAGGGTGAGAGCATAGACGATGACCGCTCGTTTGCCCGTTTCTAGCTCGATGGTTTTGAGGGTTTCGCGCACCACTTGAGCCGTCATCGATCGCTCGTCTTCATTGAGATTGTCCCCGGCTTCTTCTTCAATTTGCTCCTCGAAGAATCGATCGAGGGCTGCCACGCCGCCCTCAAAATTGCCTAAATCTAGCTTCAGGGAAATGTCCTGTTTGGGATCGGGAAGCTTCCAAGTCACTTCATCTTCGCCCAATGACAAGTCAGCATTCAGACTGGTAGCAATTTCTCGGGCGAGTTCTTCCCGTAAGACCTTATCGGGGGGGGAATTGCGATCGCTAACATCAGATGTAAGATCGGGATTAGAGCGGTCCAGATCGTTTTGATCGTCCGTGGGATTGGGGATATCGATATCGTTCCCTCCATCCATGGGACCGAAATTCGGCTCGTTGATGCTGTTGCCTGGGTGAGTGGGGTTGACGATCGCATCTCCTGGCTCGTTCCCGTTGGGATTGTTGGCTCGATCCTCGATTCCGTTATCTGAGTGAGTAGGGTTGACGATCGCACCTCCTGGCTCGTTCCCATTGGGATTGTTGGCTCGATCCTCGCCAGCGATGGGATTCGCGATTCCGTTACCGTCTGACATCGAATTGATACCCTCATCTGTATCGAGAGTAGAGTCGGAACTCTCTGCCATGGAATCGATGGGATCGATCGCATTGAAACTATCTTCATCTTCTAAATTATCCGGCTCTGAATCCCCGGTTGTGTCTGACTCGATCTCATTGAGGTTTTCAGAAATGTCCGGTTCCGAACTCTCCTCCAAGTTCTCGTTTTCCTCCATCTCGTCTATTTCCATAGGTGCGGGGATGGAAATAATCCCAATTCGACCGCCGTCCTGAGTATAGGTATAAAGAAATTCACCACTGAAAATGGTTTCTAAATAGCCGTTGCCTCGGGTAATTGCCCCATCGGTTCCGTTTTGGGATGCATCCCCGACAATGAAGGGAATTTCCCCATTGCCACGGTGGCGAATGACGATCGTGCCGCCACCCGTTGCGCCAGCGGTGGAAAGACTCGCATCGATGCCGTTGAGATCGAGAAATGAGTCCGTTACCCGTAGATTTCCCACCTCAATACTGACATCTCCCCCGGTTCCATTTCGGCTTGTAGTATTGATTCCATCGAGCTGGATATTGTTAGCATCGAGAGAAATATTACCACTATTTCCAAGGGATGAAGTATCGAGAATATCGGCGGTAATATCACCATTACGGCTACTTAAATCGATACCCGACTTAGATTCTAAATCTTGGGCGGTAATATTGCCTGTTGTCGTAATATCGATCGGATTCGAGTCGTTATCGAGATGGCTGCGAATCTCGATACTTTCTAACGGGGTGTTGCTGCCAACCGAACCCATTATTTGAATATTTCCGGATTGGGAATTTACCGTTAAATTATGCGCACCGTCAATGGTATAATGAAAGTAGGTATTTCCAGATTCAAGACTTAATATTATAACATCATTTGTGAGAATAACAGGCGCATTAAACGTAATATTATTTTGATTGGTTTCGATCGACTGACTTAACTCAATTTTTCCCTCAGAGCTAAGTTCGATCGCCCCTCCTATTTCGCTGAAAGAACGAGTATTCACTTCATTTAAAATGATATCTCCCTCGGCATCGAAATTGATATCTCCACCACGGCCCAGTGCAGAAACGGTGAATAACGGTCCGCTTATCTCGATCGAACCGTCATTACTGCGAAGATGAATACTACCACTATTGCGATTAAATCCAGGATTTAAAATTGCCGTATTTCCAACTCCGCCAAGGGTAATATCAAGTGCCGAATCTATAAAAATATTCCCTCCACTTTCCCCACCGATAGCATTAATAACACTACCGCTAGTATTGATACTTCCATTTTCGCTAACGAGAGAAATGAGACCGCCATTCATTCCGGCAGCGGACGAAATATTCCCCGTTATTATATTTCCCGAAGCCCTCAATTCGATCGCGCCACCATTACCAACATCGGCTCCCACTAGCACATCGCCAACCGTGAGGGTTCCGCCACTAAAAATTATAATTCCTCCCCCATTATCTCCACCCGTTGCCGATACCTCATTGGCGGTAATATTCCCCGGTACGCGAATATCGATCGCCCCGCCGTTTCCGATATTGTCCGAGTGCGCATTGACCAGCAGTTTGGAATCCTCTATATTAAAACTTCCCGTTGCGCCGCCAATTTCAATGACGATATTTCCAGCATGACCGTCACTTTGAGTATCGGCAATCCAGTTCCCTCCCAAATCGATATCGCTACTTTCGGTAAAAAGGGAAAGATTGCCCCCATCGCCCATCTGGGAAGAGGCGATCGTACCTTGCACGTTAATCCTTCCCCCACCTTCGCGAACCCTCAGCGTCACGTCTCCTGCATTTCCCGTGCCGCGAGAGAACGAAAGCAAGTTATTCGATGCCAAAATATCTCCGCTAGCGGTTGTGACCGTAATATTGCCCCCAGTTCCTAACTCAGAATAAGATTGCAATCCTCCGATGCTGATTTGACCTCCTCCCTCGCGAACCGTGAGGATAATATCGCCCCCAGTTCCCTTATCGTTCGAGAACGAAAAAATATCTGCGGTGGTAATGCTACCCGATTGGACGATCAGTGTGATATCTCCACCGTCCCCGATATCCGACTTTGAACGTAAACTACCACCACCGGTTGTAATATCTCCTCCCGAAGAAAGCAACGTGATATCTCCTCCATCTCCTACATCTCCATTAGCAACGGATGTATCGATGCTTCCGAGTACGATACTCGTGCCGGAAATGCTGAAATCCCGACCTCGTGCGAAGATGATATCGCCAGAATTCATTGAGAACGAGCCACCATCAACCCCATCAGAATCGGCAATAAACGTTACAGAACCATTGCCAGGGTTTAAGACAAGCCGATTATCGCTTAAATCTTCGATCGTGATATTATTCTTCGCTTCAAGAATAATATTAGTGTTGCCATCGAGGGCTTCGAGTTCCGACTCGTAAATCGTGACGGGTGCGCTATCTCCGGCAAGAATCTGACCGTCACTACCACCGATATCGCCCGCAAAAAGAGTCGTGCCATCCCCCGCACCATCTCCACTACCATCGACGATGGTGATATTTTCCGGGTCGAGGAGCAAGGTTCCCAAATTCCCATGGGGGGCGCGGGTATCCACCGTACCGCGAAAAATCAGGTTTTGCTTTCCTGAAACTTCCACAAAACCGCCGTGGGAAGAGGAGGGGGAGAGGGAGGAAGAAGAGGACGGGGAGATAGAGAGATCGCCTGAGAGAATATTGCTGGTTGATAAAGCAGCACCTCGGGCGCTGATGTTACCGAAAAATTGGGTGGTGTCGTCGGCCCAGAGGATGACTTGTCCCCCGTCACCTTGGTATAGGGCATCGGCGAAAATTGAGGTACCTGCATCGACAAAGGTTACCCGCGCGTTGGGAAGCGGGCCTTGTCCGCGAAAGTTACCACCAATGAAGATGTTGCCACCACCATTGGTTCCAGAAGCATCGAGAGTGGCATCGAACAGTCCGATGCGATCGCCCAAAATCCTGACCGTGGCAGGAAAGCCCTCAACAGAATCGGCAGCATTAGAAACATCAACGGTTCCCGAAACGATCGCATCCCCCGTTTGGGAGGCAATTGCAGCATCGGACCCCAGCAGACTCAAGGTCCCATCGGGGTTAACGGCAATCGATGTGGCATGACCCCGTTCTTCTCCCCCAGACAGCAATTGAGGCAACGACAGCGGTGTGAAGTCGAGTGGCGCATTGGAGGTGGGTTCGACTTCCAAACTCAACAGGTTGTCTTTAGCACTCAGACGCACCAAGCTTTCTCCGGGAACGGCGGCAACGGTGATGTTACCCCCCGATGCTTGCAACGTTCCGGTATTGACGATGGTTCCGGCGAGCAAATTCAGATTGTTTGCGGGGGTTACGGCTAAGTATCCGGCATTGACGATCGCTCCTGGATCGGCGATCGTAAACTCCAAACGATCGGGCGTACCCACTAACTCCGACCAGTTATTATCTTCAAAAACACCGAAGCTGTTGCCGCCAAATCCAATGCCAGTGGCGGTGGTGGCGGTGAAATCTGCCGGTACGTTAAGTGCGGCACTCGGACCAAAGACGATACCGGCTGGATTGACCAAAAAGAGATTGGCATCCCCGCCACTCACTTGCAGCAAGCCGTTGATGAAGGAAGCATCTCCTCCAGTCACGCGGCCGAGGATATTACTCAAGTTGGGGTCTGCGAGAAAGTTAGCAGTTTGTCCCCCATCCAGTCCAAATCGATCGAAGCTATGAAAGAGGTTACTGCCATCGGATGACCTCTGTCCTCCGTGGATGTCGATTCGATCGCCATCGGGGGTAACAATCGTACCCGTACCGTCGTTGGCGGGGGTAATGGGTTGAGCGAAAGCAGACGTGTCATTTGTAATAGCGATCGTCCATAGAAACGTTGAGAGGAGAAGTGAGGGATAGATACGAACGTTCAATTTTTAGGTACTCTCAAATCGAAAACACGAGGAAAAACAAGCTAGACAAAACGCTCGTCTTAGGGAGAAGTTTGACAAGAATGGGTAAATCGATCGAGTCGTTCTTGGGCTTGCTCCCTCAATTCTAAGAAATCGGAACTCGCCAGTTCGACGGTTTGGCAGTAAGATTCGAGGGCGTTTTCGGGTAAAGCTAAGTAATCCCAGTAAAGCTGTCCCAGTCGGTTGTAAAGCGCTGCATTTTGCATCCCACTTTCGATCGGGTTTTCGAGGATATCGATCGCCTCGGCAATCAAACCCCGCTCGACGTAAAGAAAGGCGATCGCTAAGTTCTGCGCTGACTTATCTAGTGCTTGTGTTTCAATGCGATCGATTTCCTCAGTCACTTCCTCGCGGCGGTCTTCTGACAGCAAACGAAACCCAAAGCCACCGGGAATGGGTTCTGCATCCAGAGAAGAAATTCCCGTATCGGTTTCGATAACCAGCATATACTCCACTCCGGAACGCAAGCGACGCTCGTTCGGGTAGTTCATTTGGCTGTCGGCGGTGGTAACCTGCCAGAGTGGGGTGCCGTCTTCAAAGAGGCTAACGGTATACTCTGTTGCACCCGCTACGGGGTTCCATCGCAACTGGGGTCGATCGTTGAGTAGGTGGGTGCGTCGGGGCGAGATCGGATAAGGAAGCTCGTCGTTCGAGGCTAATTCTCCCCGAGGAGGACATTCGTATAAATCGGGATTGCACGATAAGGATGGAGGAGCCGCACAGCCATTGAATTGCTCTGTGGAAATGGATTTGATGGTGAGATCGCTGCATTGAACGACCAATTCCGAACCTCGAGCCGCCAACAGGCGATCTCCTGGATAGATGGGCGTACCGGGAAGGGGTTGGATGCGCTGCTCTTGGCGCTCTAAGCGTGCGTTGCCATTGACTTGAAGAATTTGTCCGTTGGCCGTTGGTGCGGTGGTGGCGACGGCGCTAAACTCGAATAATACTCGAGTGCTGGTTATCCCCGTCCATACTATTGGAATCGAAGCAAGGGTCAGGAAATAAGAGAGTTTGCGTTGCATGAGTTGACGAACCTCCTCGATACGAATTTGATGGAACTAGATATGCGCGATTGTGACAATTTTTCGTGGCGATCGTCCACTAATTCGCACTCCACAGAATGAGAGTACACATCCGATCGACCTCAAATCTTTCGATCGCCAAGTGGATTTTCGATCGTCAAAACTGAGTCTAAAAAACGATCGATTGAGAAAAGTGAGAAAAGTCCGAATGCGATCGGCTCGAGCAACAATGTATGGAATTCGTTTTTTCTTTGGCATCACATTAAAAAATCAGGTTTATCAAACTTCAATTTTTCTTTTCCAAAAACATATATAGTATTTAAAAATAATCTCAAATACCCGCTGTATTTTGAAAATCTGTCTTGAATTGAAGATCTCAAAACAGAAGTAGGTCCGGAACGATCTGGCTCAGACCGAGCTGGATGATGTCCGTGCCGACCTGAAAATCGATCGGACTGACTTTATCTGTTGGCATTTCATGCTCAAAGCCTTAACTTGCAGTGTTTGCAGAGAGTTTTGCGAACACCGTTGAAATTCAGTCTTCACATGAGGTTGAATATCAAATGTCAACGCAGCCTAAAGTCGAGCGCCGCTAATATTTTAGCGGGCGCGATCGTTAAAAATATGTAAATCGTCTTCAGACGAGCGCTACAAGTTGGATTCTCGTAACTGTAACCATTGTTTTTCTCGCACCCACGGGCTATCCAATCTTCCATTCATCCCGGCTGTGGCGCTGCAAGTCAGTTCCGCGCTTCCCGACACGATGCTTTCTTATCGAACTGGTAAAAAACTGTCACACCCAGAAGGGAGACTTTCTTGGCTGGCACAGGGGCAGATCTATAAACCCCGATCTCTGAGTACGATTAGTTTAATTCTGTACTGATTCATCTGCACCCTCCTGACATTGTATTGCCGGGAGGATTTTTATTGGCAACTTTCAGTCTTTTGAAAAAAATACAATCTATTTTGTTAAATTTATCCCGAATAACCATTCGTTGAATTGAAGACAAGCTACATCACACCAACAGAACTATTTATGATGGAGCTTCGACCGTGAATACAGTAACTTCAACAACTTCAACAATCGAGTTGCCGCAACTTAATTTCGGAGATTCCGGAGGTGCGGTTCGTTTTTTACAACAAGTTCTCGTTCTTCGCTACTGCCACAAGTCTGTGACCGTCAACGGTCAATTTGACGAGACAACACAAGCCGCCGTGAAAGAGTTTCAAGGTTGGAATGGTTTAGTTCCCAATGGAATTGTTGGGGAACTCACCTGGCAGGCTTTGGGTCGTTATATCAGTGCTTAAATCGCACCGGGCGATCCGATCGAGGGATGAGTCAAAATGGTCAGTCTCTTAACTGTCCCGTCGCTGCATACATCGGTGCTTGCGAACCTAGATATTAGTGAGTGAAGTTCTAAACAGTACTCTTTGAGGAAACGAGCGTGAAACTAACTTGTCTTTCTAACAACAATTCCGTTACGACTGAAGTTTCCTATGGTTTTAATCCTTTGGCTTGGAACAACTTCGGGGTGGCATTGGTCGGTTCGCAACAGTACGAAGAAGCACTCAATGCTTTCGAGCAAGCTTTAGCGCTCAATCCGACTTTAGCCATTGCTCGAATGAATGCCAATTGCGTGCGATCGCTTTTAGGACATCAATTTCAAGAGACCTCAGATGCGGCCTAAGTCAACGTGCTTTTCGACCCGTTAGAGTGACCGGTCGTGGGGCTACAACTTTGGTGCCAAATCAAAAAGTAAACGTGGTAAATTTTTTCGAGACTGCTGAACTCTGGCGAATTAATCCTGGCGCCATCGAATGTTTGCGATATCCCAGAATCATCCGGTTGCCCAACTGTCTGCTCTAAAACTCGTAATCTCGACGATAAATGGCTCCAAAAACGAGACGGTCGCAGAAGTGGTAATCTCTTCCTACCTCGAAGTTGAAGGATCTCCAAAGATAGATATCGATACTCGAATTTCGATAAAAATCATGATGGAAACCCTCGCCTGTCTTTACTCCAATATTGTTGCCGCTCTAACTCGTTCGCTCGTACTTAAAGAAACAGAACTTTCCCCAGAAGACGAATACTACTTAGTTCAGATTCAATGGCTTGGCGACGACGCTTCATACGCCAAACTCGACCTTGAGACCGAACTTGAATTCGATTGAGTCGCATACTCATCAAATTTTAAGGCAATTTTATGAAAACCCCCAGATTCTTATGGGATTCTCGGCATATACCGATCGAGGTGAGTGCGTTTAGATTCTCTATCCAAACGTACTCGACTTGGTTTTCCAAGATCTCTCGCTCGAACGAACAATGTATCCCCTTCCCTCCGTCCTCCGACTGAGGGATTTTTTGTTAGGACTTACGCATACATATAGCGCTTCGTCATCAGTTTATTTACACAATCGATGAAACCGCCTTTTTCTATTCCCCATTCCCCATGGGTGACAAGTTAAGCTTGTATTCACTTTGTCAACTCCCCGAAATTCATCGAAAAACCCGGCCCTTGGGGAGAGATCCCCAACCCTC